>CADBTG010000213.1 GCA_902797475.1 uncultured Lachnospiraceae bacterium
GACCCATAATGACGGCGTATTCCGTGTCTACAGCGACGAGATTCGTAAGGCCCGCCATGTCGGCATCATCACAGGACTTCCGGATGCTTACGGCCGAGGCCGCATCATCGGTGATTACCGCCGTGTTGCGCTCTACGGCGTAGACCGTCTGATTGCCGAGAAGACAAAGGACAAAGCCAATCTTGCGGCATCCCAGCCGATGGACGCAGAGACCATCCGCAGACTTGAGGAACTGTATCAGCAGATCAATTTCCTCGGCAAACTGAAGGATATGGCGCTTCTGTACGGCATTGATATCAGCAAGCCCGCTACGAACTCCCGCGAGGCCATTCAGTGGCTGTACTTCGGCTACCTCGGCGCGATTAAGGAGCAGAACGGCGCGGCAATGAGCCTCGGCCGCACTTCCACTTTCCTTGACATTTATTTTGAAAGAGATCTTAAGAACGGTGTATATACCGAAAGTGAGCTGCAGGAACTGCTCGACGACTTTGTTATGAAACTCCGTATGGCGAGACATCTTCGCACGCCCGAGTACAACGAGCTGTTTGCCGGCGATCCGATATGGATTACCGAGTCGGTCGGCGGCATGGGTGAGGACGGTCGGACGCTTGTTACGAAGAACTCCTTCCGTATCCTGAATACCCTTTACACGTTAGGACCTTCCGCGGAGCCGAACCTGACGGTTCTTTGGTCCAAGGATCTGCCCGAGAACTTCAAGAAGTTTGCAACGAAGGTCTCCTGCGATACCGACGCGATCCAGTACGAGAATGACGATTTGATGCGTCCGATTTACGGCGACGATTACGGCATCGCCTGCTGCGTATCCGCGATGCGTCTCGGTAAGGACATGCAGTTCTTCGGAGCCCGCGCGAACCTTGCGAAGCTTCTTCTGATGAGCTTAAACGGCGGCCGCGACGAGCGCTACAACATGCAGGTCGGCCCGGAGATGCCCGTCTACGAGGACGAATACCTTGACTACGACAAAGTATGCGAGCGCATGGCATTTTACAGAGACTGGCTTGCAAAGACCTACGTAACCGCAATGAATATGATTCATTACATGCATGACAAATACGCCTACGAGAAGACGCAGATGGCATTGCATGACACCGATGTGCACCGCTATATGGCATTCGGCGTTGCCGGTCTTTCGGTACTTGCCGATTCCCTCTCCGCAATCAAATACGCGAAGGTAAAGGCAATCCGCGATCCCGAAACCGGGCTCATCAAGGATTTCGAGACAACCGGCGAGTTCCCTTGCTACGGCAACGACGATGACCGCGTAGATTTGCTTGCGAAGGAACAGACCGAGCTCTTCCTTGCGGCGCTTAAGAAGACGCCCACTTACCGGAACGCCGAGCATACGCTTTCGATTCTTACGATTACGTCAAATGTCATGTACGGCAAGAAGACCGGCAATACGCCTGACGGACGCCGTGCCGGCGAGCCTTTCGCCCCCGGTGCGAATCCGATGCACGGACGCGATAAGAGCGGTGCTCTTGCATCCCTTAACTCGGTTGCGAAGCTTTCCTATAAGACCTGTAAGGACGGAATCAGCAACACATTTTCCATCATTCCGCAGGCGCTCGGACATACCGAGGAGGAACGCTGCAGCAACCTGATCAGCATCCTCGACGGATACTTTGCGCAGATGGCACACCACTTGAACGTCAATGTGCTGAACCGCGAAACGCTGATTGACGCGATGAATCATCCGGAGAAATACCCGACGCTGACGATCCGTGTTTCCGGCTACGCCGTAACCTTCAACAAGTTGACGCTGGAACAGAAGAAGGAAGTCATCTCGAGAACGTTCCACGAAGCGGTTTAAATGCTTATTGGGCGGGGCCTGAACGCCCCGCCTTTTCTTTCGGAGGCAGATATGGCAGATTCCGTAAAAGGAAGAATCCACTCGTTTCAGTCCCTCGGCGCCGTAGACGGCCCCGGGCTTCGTTTCGTTGTCTTTCTGCAGGGTTGCCCGATGCGCTGCATGTACTGCCATAACCCGGATACCTGGCTCCCTTCGGGCGGCACCGAATACACCGTTAAGGAAGTCGTCAGCAGGATTCTCCGCTACCGTACCTAC
>CADBTG010000214.1 GCA_902797475.1 uncultured Lachnospiraceae bacterium
CGCGGATACTTCGGAACCTGCCTGCGTGAAACGGAAGATATTATCGATGAACAAAAGAACGTCCTTGCCGCCTTTGTCACGGAAATACTCCGCCATCGTCAGTCCGGAAAGACCGACTCTCATACGTGCCCCCGGGGGCTCATTCATCTGACCGAAAATCATGGTCGTCTTGTTGATAACGCCCGACTCGATCATCTCATAATACAAATCGTTACCTTCACGGGTACGCTCGCCTACGCCGGTAAATACGGAATAGCCGCCGTGCTCCGTTGCGATATTCGTAATCAGCTCCTGAATCAGTACGGTCTTGCCTACTCCTGCACCGCCGAACAGACCGATCTTACCGCCCTTCTGATACGGGCAGAGAAGGTCAACGACCTTGATACCGGTTTCGAGAATTTCGGTCTCCGTAGACTGCTCCGAGAAATCGGGAGCCTTTCTGTGAATCGGATAATACTCGACATCCGTCGGGGCCGGCTTCTCGTCAATCGGCTCACCGAGAACGTTGAAGAGACGGCCGAGCGTATTCTCGCCGACGGGAACCATGATGGGATGTCCCGTTGCAACAGCATCCATGCCGCGAACGAGTCCGTCCGTCGGTCCCATGGCGATACAGCGGACCGTATCGTCACCGAGATGCTGTGCCACTTCCACGATCAGCTTTTCCCCGTTCTTACGGGTGATTTCCACGGCATCATAGATTTCGGGAAGCTCGCCGTTGTCAAACTTAATATCCAAAACAGCGCTGATAATCTGCGTTATTTTGCCGGTATTTGTAGCCAAATCCTTTTCCTCCACTGCTGTTATTCGTTAAGCGCATTGGCTCCGGAAATAATCTCCGTGATTTCCTGTGTGATGGAACCCTGACGGGCCCGGTTGAACTGGATCGTCAGCTTTTCGATCATTTCCTCTGCGTTGTTGGTCGCATTGTCCATTGCCTGCATTCGGGCACCGTTTTCGCTCGCGAGCGATTCGATGAGCGCGCCGTAAATCTCTCCGCTGACATACTTCGGAATGATTTCCTTAAGCGCTTCTTCGGCTTCCGGCTCGAAGTTCATCAATGCTTCCGCTCCGGTATTCGGATCGGACAGCGCGCCCGGATCCTCCGTCGGCAGAAGCCTTAATTTCGCCGGAATCTGGCTCACGGAGTTTTTGAAGATGGTAAATACGACGAAAATCTCATTCACGCGTCCGTCTTCAAACGCTTCCATGACGTCCTTGCCGATGTCCGAAGCATCGCTGTATAACGGGCTGTTCATCACCTCGGAATAATCCTTCTCGATGTGATAACCCTTCCGCTCGAGCGCTTCCTTGGCTTTGCGTCCCACGGCGTAAACCAGAATGTCGTCCTTCGTAAAGCCGCTTCCGGTCACCGTCTTCACAACGTTTGCATTGTATCCGCCCGCCAGTCCGCGGTTGGAACTGATGACGATGAAGGCTTTCTTGCCGTCGGCGCTCTTCGTGATGTAACGGGCTTTCACTTCGGGCTCCGCCTTGGCGAAAATCGCTGCCACGGTTTCATACAAATGGTTGAAGTACGGTTTGGATTCCTCCGCGCGCCCCTTCGCCTTTTGCAGCTTGACCGTGGAAACGAGCTTCATCGCCTTCGTGATCTGGCCGGTGCTTTCAATGCTGCCCCTGCGCCTTTTGATGTCTCTCATTGAGGCCATAACGTCAATCCTCTCTTATATGCCCGGCAGTATCATTTGTCGGAAAGGAACTGTTCCTTGCACTCTTCGATCGCCTTTACCAAAAGCGCTTCTGTTTCGGGCTTCAGTTCCTTCGCGGTGCGGATGGATTCCTCCACCTCGGCATATTTTGCATAAATCAGGTTAATCAGAGCCGTCTCGAATTCAAGCACTCTCGCCACCGGAATGTCGAGGAGATACTTCTTCGTTGCGGCATAAATGATGATGACCTGCTCGGATACCTTCATGGGCTTGTACTGCGGCTGCTTCAGGATTTCGCGGATGCGCTCACCCTGTGCAAGCTTTTCCTTCGTGTCGGCATCGAGGTCCGAACCGAACTGGGAGAAAGCGGCAAGCTCACGGTACTGTGCAAGCTCAATACGAATCGGGCCGGCAATCTTCTTCATCGCCTTAATCTGCGCCGCACCGCCTACACGGGATACGGACAGACCGGCGTTAACAGCCGGACGGAAACCGGAGTTGAACATCTCCGTCTCGAGGTAGATCTGACCGTCGGTGATGGAGATGACGTTGGTCGGGATGTATGCGGAAACGTCGCCCGCCTGCGTCTCGATGATGGGAAGCGCCGTGAGGGAGCCGCCGCCGAGCTTGTCGGAAAGTCTTGCGGCACGCTCCAAAAGACGGCTGTGCAGATAGAATACGTCACCGGGATATGCTTCACGCCCCGGAGGTCTCTTGAGAAGAAGGGAAAGGGTACGGTATGCCGTGGCATGCTTTGAAAGATCATCGTAAATGATCAGCACGTCCTTGCCCTGCTCCATCCATTCCTCACCCATGGCGCAGCCTGCATACGGTGCAAGGTACTGCAAAGGTGCAAGCTCGCTCGCTGCGGCGCTGACAACCGTTGTGTAAGCCATTGCGCCGTGCTCATTCAGGGTCTTAA
>CADBTG010000215.1 GCA_902797475.1 uncultured Lachnospiraceae bacterium
ACGGTTCCGCGGATGGCCATCGTCGTGTTGGGCGTAACGATATCATAGGAGGAATCCGCGGAGAGCTTCTTCTGAATCTCCGTCAGCATATTTCCTTCCTCAACATAGATGATGGTTCTGCTGTCGGCAGCCGTTCCCGCAGCCTGAAGGGAAATCGTTGTATTTTCCTCGAGGAAGACATACTTGTCGTCATCCAGCTTAAGACGCGCAAGGCCGCTGACCGGGACATTCATGCCGTCGCCGTTACGAAGCCGCATGTCCTGGTAGGCGGCGATGGACCCGCCGTCTCTTTGCACGGTAACGCTGCCCTTTGTCTCCAGTACAAGAATCGTACGGTACGTTTCCTTCTTCTTCGTGAAGAACAGAATCAGAATTACGGCGAGTGCCACGACGGCCACGCCTGCTCCTCCGTAGAGGAAATACTTTTTCTTCATGGAAAGCCTCCTGATGAAGTGTTTTTTGTTGGCAAATGCCACACTGTTAAGTTAAGCGATAAAACCGATAGTCTTCAAATAGTTTACGGAATCCTTCAGCCGGTCGATTCCGGAAACTTCTATTAATACGGAAGGGTCGTTCCGAAGAAGGTTCGAATCCGAGAGAACCGACCAGTCCATGGCGCCGCTTCCGACGGGCAGATGCAAATCCTGCAGGCCGTCGTTGTCATTGATGTGAATGTGGCGGACTTCCCGGGAAAGCGCCGTAATCCAGTCGTATACCGGAACAGCGGAGAGGAACGCATGCGCAAGGTCGAGGCAGACACCGAAGTTGCGCACATAGCGCATTTCATTGGCGACCTTCGACAGAAGCTCGGGAGACTCGTCAAACATGTTCTCCAAATAGACTTCCACGCCCGGATGCTTCTTGCAAAGGTCCGTCCAGTAAAGGATGTTGCTTTCGACCCAGCTGCTTCGATAGGCTTCGGACTTGAAATCCGAGAGATAATTCGTGTGAAATACGACGCCGCGCACACCGAGCTGTTCCGCTATGTCGATGCTTTGCTTTACGCGGTAATCCGAGGCATCGCGAATGAGCGGGTCGTAGCTTGAAATGTTGATGTCGTAAAAGGCTCCGTGCAGCGTATCGTCGGAGGTATCCCTGCCGAGCCCGTGGTAGAGGCTGATGATTTCATCAATCTTCTTCGGGTCGCTCAGGATGTCGGGACGGAAGAATTCGTTATACTCAAAGTTCATTCCGAACTCCTCAGCAAGAGCTGCCCATTCTTCAATGTTTTGATAATCGGGAATGCATTCGAGAATCATAATTTCACCCTGTAAACAAATATTTTGCGGGATTTTCCTTTGAGAGGAATTTCGCCGACGTCTTCGGTTTCGATGCGGCCCTCAAGCCGTTTTTTCACTTCTTCGCTGATGAGGATTTCTCCGGCCTTGGCGTTGCTCTCGAGACGGGAGGCGGTATTAACCGTATCGCCGATTGCCGTGTAATCCATTCGGAAGTTGCTTCCGATGTTGCCGATGATGGCTTCGCCGCAATTCACGCCGATGCCGTAGCTGACCTTCTTGCCGAAACGCTCCATCAGCTTGTCCCCAAGCGCTTCGGAGGCTTTGGCTATATCGCAGGCGGTCATGACCGCGCGGTATACGTAATCATCCAGATCGAAAGGAGAGTTGAAAACCGCCATCGCGGCGTCTCCGATGAATTTGTCAAGCGTTCCTTTATTCTTAAAGATGGCATCCGTGATGACGCCGAAGTATTCATTCAGGATATCAACGACTTCTTCGGGTGCGAGATTCTCCGACATGGTCGTGAAGCCGCGGATGTCGACAAATAAAACGGCAATGTCCTTATGGCGCCCGCCGAGCTGCAGCTCATACGAGCCGGAGCCCGCCACATCGTCGACAATCTCGGGAGCGACATACATGCGGAAAGCCCGGTTGATCTTCTGACGCTCGTAACGAGCCGACAGGTAGTGATACACAACCGCTCCGACGCCGAGAAGCACGCATGCAAGAAGCATCTTAAGAAGCAGAATATAAATGCCGTTCTTATAAAGAAGAATCGAGGCAATGACATAAACGGCAGCCGTCCCGAGACACAACAGCACGCCTTTCACAATGCCAGTCTGAAGAAGCAGGAAGCAGATCAGTCCGCAAATCAAAGCGTAAATCGAGGCCATGAGAGGACGGTTTGCTTCGGTCTGCAGGCGTCCCTCGAAAATCGCCTGGGTGATGTTCGCATGGATTTCCACCCCGTACATGCGGGAAGAGGACTGATTCTTTGCGGAGAACAGAACCGGAAAATCATCCTGCAGTCCCGGCGCATAAGCACCGATCAGCACGATGCTGTTGGCGAAATCGCTTCCCTTGCGGGTTCCGTTCAGAATGTCGATCATCGAAACACTGTCATAATTGCCGGAAGCGACCGAATAGGAGAAGCGGTACTGATTCCGCGCTTCGGCTGAGTAATCTTTAATGGAAAAGGAGACGTATTCCGGATGGCTCGCCGC
>CADBTG010000216.1 GCA_902797475.1 uncultured Lachnospiraceae bacterium
CATTCCGCATAAAGTGCTGAATGCGAAGTTCCATGAAATCGAAGCGGAAATCATTGCCGAAGCCGGTAAGAAGGGCGCTGTTACGATCGCGACCAACATGGCCGGCCGTGGTACCGATATCCGTCTCGGCGGACATGTGGAAATCCCCGAGGATGCCGTCATGGACGTTCGGGAGAAGCTTCTTGCGGAAGCCGAAGAGCGTGCCAATGAAATCAAGGCGCTCGGCGGTCTTCGCATCATCGGTACGGAACGCCATGAGTCCCGCCGTATCGATAACCAGTTGCGCGGTCGAAGCGGACGTCAGGGTGACCCCGGTGAATCCCGTTTCTATATCTCACTTGAGGACGACCTGATGCGTCTGTTCGGTTCCGAAAGAATGATGGGACTGTTTAAGACGCTCGGCCTTGACGACGGACAGGAAATCCATCACAGACTGCTTTCAAGAGCGATCGAGAAGGCACAGAAGAAGATCGAGGATAACAACTTCGGCATTCGTAAGAATCTGATGGAATACGATAAAGTCAATAACGAGCAGCGTGAGATCATTTACGGCGAACGTCTTAAGGTGCTGAACGGCGAAAACATGCGCGCCAACATCATGACGATGGCATCGACCACCGCCGAGAAGCTCGTCCACACATTTACCAATGATGATGTCGTTCCGGAGGATTGGGACGTTAACGGCTTCGCAAATGAGGTCGAGGCCGAATTCGACATCCCGGCGGAGAACTTCAGCGCAGCGAAGCTTGCCGGAATGAAGAGCAAGGATATTCTTGCCAAGCTCAAGGATGAGATTGAAAAGCGTTATCAGGAGCAGGAGAGTCAGTTC
Source organism: uncultured Lachnospiraceae bacterium (assembly GCA_902797475.1). Lineage (GTDB taxonomy): Bacteria > Bacillota > Clostridia > Lachnospirales > Lachnospiraceae > ISDg. The sequence goes on from CADBTG010000216.1 coordinate 830, forward strand.
CCGGATGATCAGTTCCGTGAAATCGAGCGTGTCATGCTGCTTCGTTCCATCGACAGAAAATGGATGATGCATATCGACGACATGGATCAGCTCAAGCAGGGCATCGGATTGCAGTCCTTCGGTCAGCGTGACCCCGTGCAGGAATACAAGTTCCAGGGCTACGACATGTTCAACGAGATGACCGACGCCATCGCTTCCGATACGGTCCGCGCTTTGATGCACATCCGCGTTCAGGAGAAGGTTGAGCGTGAGGAAGTTGCGAAGATTACCGGAACCAACAAGGACGACAGCGCCGCAAAGGAGCCTGTTCGCCGCGCATCGAAGAAGATCATGCCGAACGATCCGTGCCCTTGCGGATCCGGCAAGAAGTATAAGTTCTGCTGCATGAAGAAGGATTCCATGAAGTGACGCCGGATTCAGATGCCTGAAACCGAACCGGCGGCGAACGGACCGAGTGTCATTTGCCGCATCCGACGAAACAGATAACGGAGATTATGTATGATAGAACTTGATCAGATGAAAGCAACGCTTTCGGCTTATAAGGAACCGCTCAAAGAGGTTGGGGATTCCCTGGAGCTCGAAGCAAAAGGAAGAAAGATAGAGGAGCTTTCGGGACTTCTCGAGTCCCCCGGTTTTTGGGACGACGTCGAGAAAGCACAGAAGATGTCCCGTGAGCTGAACGAACTGAAGCAGATTGTGGAAGGTTATCAGAAGCTTCAGCGGCAGTACGAGGACATCGAGGCGCTCATCGAGATGGGCTACGAGGAGAACGATCCCGAGATGATTCCGGAGATTCAGGCAGAACTTGACGAATTCACCGGAACGCTTGACGACCTCAGACTGGAGACACTGCTGTCCGGTCCTTATGACAAGGAAAATGCGATCGTCACCCTTCACGCGGGCGCAGGCGGAACGGAAAGCTGCGACTGGGCGAGCATGCTTTACCGGATGTATCTGAAATATGCGCAAAAGAAAGGGTACACCGTTGAGACGCTGGATTACCTCGACGGCGACGAAGCCGGCATTAAGGCCGTTACGTTCCAGGTGAACGGCACCAATGCTTACGGACACCTTAAGAGCGAGCACGGCGTGCACAGGCTGGTGCGCCTGAGTCCGTTCAACGCAAACAACAAGCGGCAGACATCCTTTGTTTCGTGCGATGTCATGCCTGATATAGAGGAGGATGTGGATATCGAGGTTAAGGATGAAGATATCCGGATCGACACCTACCG
>CADBTG010000217.1 GCA_902797475.1 uncultured Lachnospiraceae bacterium
GATCCGCAGAAAGCTCGGCAAGGACGCTTCCGCCATGACCATCACTCTTCTTCTCAATTCCGAGGGCAAGAAGATGGGCAAGACCGAAAAGGGCGCCGTTTGGTTGGATCCGGAGAAGACCTCTCCGTTCGAGTTCTACCAGTACTGGAGAAACGTTGCCGATGCCGACGTGCTGAAGTGCATCCGCATGCTCACCTTCCTTCCGCTTGAGGAAATCGACAAGATGAATGACTGGGAAGGCAGCCAGTTGAATACGGCAAAGGAAATTCTTGCTTTCGAGCTTACCAAGCTTGTGCATGGCGAGGAAGAAGCCAAGAAGGCTCAGGAGCAGGCCAAGTCACTCTTCGGAGCCGGCAATGCCGAGGACGCTCCTGAGGCTCCTCTTTCCGATGAGGATTTCACGGACGGCGCAATCGACATCGTTTCCATCCTTGTAAAAGCAGGTCTCGCTCCTACCCGTTCCGAGGGACGCAGAAACGTCGAGCAGGGCGGTGTCCTTGTCGACGGCGAGAAGGTCACCGACTTCAAGGCAACGTTCACGAAGGAACAGTGTCAGGCCGGCCTTCTCGTTAAGAGAGGCAAGAAGAACTTCAAGAAGGTTGTGCTGAAGTAAAACTAGTGATGCCGGTTGACTGATGAAAAGGCACTTGACTTGATGAAGGCACCGGGCTTGATGAAGGCACCGGGCTTGATGAAGACACCGGGCTTGATGAAGGCACCGGGCTTAATGAAAGCACATTACTGATAAGAGGCAGTCTGTTTTGGCAGAATGCCTCTTTTTGTTGGTTCGGCACCCGGTACCGGTAGTGAAACTCTTCCATTATTCCCTGTCTGCGCTCATTTTTGCTTCCGGAAACATTGTTGTGCCTACGTTTATACCTGATTTGAATTTAAGGTAGGAATTATTTTGTCAAAAAACATACGAGATTTGTGGCATCGAAGATTCCGTATGAAGCATTTTCCGATGGGTACCCACGTAATACTCTTTTCTCGAAAAACCATATGAAAATAACAAAACCCGCTTCCTACTCTCTTTTATGAATTCAAAAAACCGTATGATTCGCTTCGAAGCGAATCATACGGTTTTATTACTTTTTCTGTTTTCATAGGTATCTCAAGCCCATTAAAACTCTGAATTCAAATATCTCGTGGGACACCGGCAACAAAAACAGAAAACTCAGATTTTCCGTAGGTATTACATTTCCCATTAAAACAGATATTTCAGGCTTCCCGTAGGTATTACATTTCCCATTAAAAGCAGAAATTCAAGCCATTCCGTGGGCATCATCCCCCACCAAAACTACTCTCACTTTCACAGCACATAAAACAGAATCCCGAAGAACTGCAACAGACATCCGCCGATCACAAAGATGTGGAACACGCTGTGGAAGTATCTTACCTTCGAACCGAGAGCATAAAGTACTGCCCCCGAAGTAAAACAAATTCCTCCCATCAGAATCCAAAAGAATCCGTTCCAGGAAATCACATCGATGACTGTCTTCGCGCATACGATCACCGCCCACCCCATCGTGAGGTACAAGACAAAAGTCTGCTTGTCAAAGCGGTCCAGGTCGATTGCCTTCAGTGTCGTGGCAAATGCGCAGCATCCCCACTCGATTCCGAAGATGACCCACGCCATGACCGGATGCTCGGGGCGCAGCGCCGAAAGAAGAATCGGCGTATAAGTTCCCGCTATCAGAAAATAAATATCGCAATGGTCAATGACGCGCATAACCTGCTTTCCCATGTTTTTATGCAGCCCGTGGTAGATCGACGACACCGTAAACATAATGATCATCGTGCTGCCGTAGATGGCACCCGACACGACCGCCCAGGCATTGTGATGCGAAGCCCCCATGACGATGCATAAAACCGTGATGGCAATCGCAATGGCGCCGCCGACAATGTGCGTCACCATGTTAAAGATTTCTTCACCCTTTGTATAATCCGGGAGTTCTCTCTCCCTCAGCGGTGTTCTCTTCATTCGTTATATCCCCTTTTGAACAGCCGTTAAGTGTAAAAAAACACCCAACAGCAAAAATGACACGCGGTTTTCATTACCACATGTCATAGTTTATCATTCTTTTATGAAAAATGCAACCCCGCCGCCGCTATTTTGTATAGGTTGTCTTAACGGTCACGCCGGGCAGGCGTCCTATTTTCCCCGAAAGCGCGGAAATCACGTTTTGCGGCGCATCCATGGCGATGCTGATGATGTTGACCTGTTTCTGGCGGTACGGGATGCCCATGCGGCCGATGATGTACTGCCCGAATTCATGCAACAGGCCGTTCAGCTGCTTTACCGACTCCGAGGGGCGGCCCTCCGACTCCTCTACCAGAATGCTCATCACTGCTACTCTCGTTTCCATGACATGCTCCTTTTTAATGAATGATAAAGGGGCTGCACCCTTAAGGCACAGCCCCGTTCCTTTTAACCGATTGTTGCCGCTGTAATCGTATTCAGATCCTCGGCCTCCAGAGTGGACAGGACTTTCTTGTCGGGATTCTTCAGCTTAACCACGCGGGTAGCGTGATTCGTGATGGCCTTTTCCAAATAGTTACGGGCCTCACGGGCATTGGCAAAGTCTTCGGCCTTGCTCTCCACCCGGCTCTCAAAATACCTGACAGCCACTTCTCTGGCTTCCGGACTCAGCGTATAATCCTTTCCTTTGCACATTCCCTCGAGAATCTGAATCAGCTCCTCCGGGGTGTAATCATCAAAACGGATATATTTATTGAATCTGGACTTCAGTCCCGGGTTCGAATCGATGAACTGCTCCATCGGTCCGGTATAACCCGCAACGATTACAACAAGCCTGTCGCGATTGTCCTCCATGGCTTTCAAAAGCGTGTCAACCGCTTCCTGTCCGAAGTCGTTCTCGCCTTTACCGACATTCAGCGTATATGCTTCATCGATGAACAGAACGCCGTCGATGGACTTGTCAATGACTTCCTGCGTCTTGATCGCAGTCTGTCCGACGTAACCGCACACAAGGCCTCCGCGGTCCACCTCGATCAGCTGTCCGCCGGAAAGAACACCGAGCCCGCGGTAAATCTTCGAAAGCATTCTCGCAACCGTCGTCTTACCGGTACCGGGATTTCCGAAAAATACCATATGCTTGCTGATGTCTGCCGACTTCATGCCGTTGGCTTCACGCATCTTCTGAACACGAATCAGGTCAACCAAAGCGGAGATGTCCGATTTGACATTGTCAAGACCTACCAAAGCATTCAGCTCCTCGAGAATCTTCTCGACATCCTCAACGTTGTTGACGTCGGTCTTGCTCTTCGCGGGTGTCGCCTGTTTGGAGCGGATCATCTTAAACTGATTGGTATAGAATACGCCGTATTCCTTGAGAAATGTCTCGAGCATCTGCGTATACTGACTCATGCGGGACACCTGCTTCTCATCCGCTTCGGCCTGCATGGACAGAATATGCTGTCCGAAAGCCTTATACGTATCGACAAGAATCTGGGCATTCTGTCCCATATAGGGATCGTTGGGAATCTTCTTGCCCGCGTCGGCCAGAATGAAATACTTCAGTGCCTTCGGTCTCGTGGATCCGTATGAACTTGTCGGGGCATTCAGCCGGTCTCTGATCGTACGCATTTCCGCGATGGTAAATGACACACCGAGGTATTCTTTGATCATTCCCTGCTCTTCTGCCGTGATGATGCCGTCCGTATCTTCGAGGAAGATTGCGAACTCTGCCAGTTCCTTATGCAGTAACGCCTTAAACGGTGTGCCGAGACAAAGCACCGCGCCGACATTGAAGCGGGCAATGGTGCTGCAGATCTCGTCACAGATGGCGAGCATTTCTTTTAAGCTTTTCTCACTTTTCTCTGCCAAGGAGAATTCCTCCGGTCTACAAAATTACAGAACTCTTACTTTCAATACGCCTTCAACCGCTTTAATCCGGTCAACCATCGCATCGGTGATCGTTCCGCATACATCAAGCACGCTGTATGCATAATCGCCTCTGCTCTTGTTATACATATTCTCGATGTTAATGCCCGCAACGGCACCCGTAAACTGGCTCAGAACATTCGGGATGTTCTTGTGCAGGATGCAGATACGGCTTTCCACGCGGCAGATGCCGGCATCGAGAGTCGGGAAGTTAACGGAATTCAAAATGTTACCGTTCTCGATGAACTCACGAAGCTCCTTAACGGCCATCTTCGCGCAGTTATCCTCGGACTCCTCGGTGGAAGCACCGAGATGCGGGATTGCGATAACACCCTTCATGCCTGCGGTTCTGGCATTCGGGAAATCGGTGATGTAATGCGCTACCTTGCCGGAAGCAAGTGCCTCCTCCATAGCGTCATCGTCTACCAGAAGATCACGTGCAAAGTTCAGGATGACAACGCCGTCCTTCATCATTGCAATCGTATCCTTGTTGATCATCTTCTTCGTATCGTCAAGAAGCGGAACATGAACGGTAATGTAATCGCACTCCTGGAAGATCTCCTCACGCGTATTCACATGAATGACATTACGGGAAAGCTTCCATGCGTTCTCTACGGAAATGTAAGGATCGCAGCCGTATACGGTCATGCCGAGAGCGCTTGCTGCGTTGGCAACCAGAACGCCGATGGCGCCGAGACCGATGACACCGAGCTTCTTGCCCTGGATTTCCTTGCCGGCGAACTTGCCTTTGCCTTTCTCGACAAGCTTGGCAACGTTCTCATCGTCCTTAATGCTCTGAACGAAATCAATTCCGCCGAGGATGTCGCGGCTCGTCAGAAGAAGGCCTGCGATTACAAGCTCCTTAACGCCGTTTGCATTGGCGCCGGGCGTGTTAAATACGACTACGCCTTTCTCGGCAAGCTTGTCAAGCGGAATGTTGTTAACACCTGCACCTGCTCTTGCCACTGCAAGAAGCTTATCGGTAAATGTGAGGTCATGCATCGCTGCGCTTCTTACGAGGCAAAGCTCCGCATCGTCAAGGTTCTCAACCTTCTCATACTTATTGTCAAATACATCAAGCCCTACCTGGGCAATCGGATTCAAACATGCATATTTCATCTCTTACCCTCCTATGCGTTCTCTTCTTCGAACTTCTTCATGAAAGCAACAAGCTTCTCAACGCCTTCGATCGGCATAGCGTTGTAGATGGAAGCGCGCATGCCGCCTACGCTTCTGTGACCTTTCAGGTTCACGAAGCCTGCTTCGGTAGCCTCCTTGATGAACTTCGCATCCATGTCGGCATCACCGGTAACGAAAGGAACGTTCATCAAAGAACGGGAGTTCTTCTCAACGGTGCCCTTGAAGAGTTTGCTCTGGTCAAGGAAATCGTAAAGGATCGCAGCCTTCTTCTCGTTGTAAGCCTTCATAGCCTCAAGACCGCCCTGCTTCTTGAGCCACTTGAATACCTTACCGCAGATGTAAATGCCGTAGCACGGAGGGGTGTTGTAAAGGGAATCGTTGTCCGCATGCGTCTTGTACTGAAGCATGGTGGGAGTACCGGGAAGAACGTCCTCGGTAATCAGATCCTCACGGATGATGACGATGACAACACCGGCAGGTCCGATGTTCTTCTGTGCGCCGCCGTAGATGACAGCATACTTGCTGACGTCCATGGGCTCGCTTAAGAAGCAGGACGAAACGTCGGCAACGAGATCCTTGCCCTTCGTGTTCGGGAGGGTCTTGAACTTCGTTCCGTAGATGGTGTTGTTCTCACAGATATACACATAGTCCGCATTCTCGTCGATCGGAAGATCGGAGCAATCCGGAATATAGGAAAATGTCTTGTCTTCGCTGCTTGCGATGCACTTTGCATCACCGAACTTCTGAGCTTCCTTGAAAGCTCTCTTTGCCCACTGACCGGTAACGATGTAGTCGGCAACCTTGTTCTTCATCAGGTTCATCGGGATCATCGCGAACTGCAGATGTGCGCCGCCCTGAAGGAACAGAACCTTGTAATTATCCGGGATGTTCAAAAGATCGCGAAGATCCTGCTCAGCATCCTTGATAATCTTGTCAAAAACTTTGGAGCGGTGGCTCATCTCCATTACGGATTGGCCGCTCCCCTGGTAGTCGAGCATCTCTGCTGCGGCTTCCTTCAATACTTCTTCCGGCAATACAGCCGGGCCCGCGGAAAAGTTATAAACTCTTGCCATGGTACTTCCTCCTTTAGAATATATCGGTTATTTGCCTGACTGACAGGCTTGCCCTGTATGGTTGTCATGATTCCGGGAGACACTATCTGCCGAAATCGCCATACACAATCATTCTATTCCTTCCTCCGTGAAAAGTCAATATAACGAACGGAATAATTCAACTGAAAAAGGAAAGAAAAAAGACGGGTGTTCCCCGTCCCGATTACGTGGCATTTGTCAAAAAAAGCAGGCCCGCACCCGGTGCCGTTTCGTTTCTGACACCGGGTACGTTCCCGCCTGTCTTATCTCGTGAAATTGGTCCAGACCCTCTGCTCTTCCTCGGGAAGGCCGATCTCCTTCTTTCCTAAAGCGATGCTCTTCATGAGAAATACCATGTTTCTCGCCAGAACCCGCATGACCTGACGGCCCTCGAGGTCCACGCTTCCTTCGCCCGGCTCCCAGCCGTAAATGTTGTTCCAGTACTGGCTCGTGGCGACCGGCATGTTGCAAAGCGTGAAGAACTTGTTCAGCTCGTCAAATGTCGCGGTGCAGCCCGATCTTCTCGCGCTTACGACGCTCGCGCCGACCTTTAAGCTCTTATCGAAATGCGTGCTGTAGAAAAGCCGCTGAAGCGCCGACATCAGAGTGCCGTTTGCCGAACCGTAATATACGGGCGAGGCAATCACGAGCCCGTCTGCCTCACGGAACTTCTCCGCAATCACATTGACCTCGTCATCGAAGACGCAGCGTCCGGTCTTGCGGCAGCTCTCGCAGGCCACACATCCGCGGATGACCTTGTTCCCGAGACGAATCGTCTCAAATTCCACCCCGTTTTCGGCAAAAACCTGCTCCATCTCCTTAAGCGCAAGCGTAATGTTGCCGTTCATTCTGGGGCTTCCGTTTAATAAAAGCACCTTCAAAGTGTCACCCATCAGTCTTCTCCGTTCGTCCTATACTCTTCCGACGGAATCGGAGGTCCAGAGGCTGTCCTCGGTATGCAGCTCGCATACAATGACGGCCGGTCCCTTCGCGGAAAATGCCATCCGGAATACCTTTTCCGCTTCTGCCTTCGTGCGTACCCGGTATCCGGGGATGCCCATTGCTTCCGCAATTCTTACATAGTCCGGTCCGCTCGGCAGCTCCGTTTCATAGAAGCGGTCCTCGCAGAACATGTGCTGCCACTGGTGCACCAGACCGAGTGCATGATTGTCAAATACAATATCGATTACAGGCAGTCCATACCGCGCCACGGTGGACAACTCGTTCATGTTCATCCGAAAGCATCCGTCACCCGTTACATTGATGACAGACTCGCCCGGACAGGCCAGCGAAGCGCCGATTGCGGCCGGAAGGCCGTATCCCATCGTGCCGAGTCCTCCGGATGTCAGAAAATGATGTGGCTTTGTCACGCGGTAATTGCGCGCCATCCACATTTGATGCTGTCCTACATCTGTAGAAAGAATAGCATTTCCGGCTGTGATCCGATCGATTAGCATGGCCAGATAACTGCCGCAAAGACTGTTTCCGGAACCCGGATCAAAGAGTCTGAGCCCTTCTTCCCGGTCCTGTTCCCGAAGCTCGCGCATTCTTTCCATCCATTCGACATGCTCACCCTTCGGAAGCCTTTCATCAAAGCCCTTCAGGCATTCTTTGATGTCACCTTTAATCCAGGCCGTAACCCGGACATTTTTATTGATTTCCGCCGGATCGAGATCAATCTGACAGATCTTTGCCTTGCTGATCCATCCGTCAGCCCCGCCGGTCACGCGTTCGCTGAACCGAACGCCGAGAGCCAGGATGCAGTCACTTTCACGAAGCGCCGTATTGGCGGCCTTCGTTCCGTGCTGCCCGACCATTCCGAGATAGCGGCGGCCGCTGCCGGGATAAGCCCCCTTGCCCATCAGGGTCTCACAAACAGGGGCATCCATATATTCCGCCAAAGCGGCGATTTCCTCCTCCGCATCGGCCCATACCGCACCGCCTCCGGTCAGAATGACCGGCCGTTCCGCAGTCCCAAGGCACTCCCAAAACGTCTCGGGATTACCCTCCTGCTGTCCGGAGAGTTCTTCCTTTCTGCTCCGTCCTTCCGCCTTCTTGCAAAGCGTCTTGAAATCCGCCTCACTCATCTCAGCCTGCGTGACATCCTTTGCGATGTCCACAAGCACGGGGCCTCTCCGCCCGCTTCCCGCGATGTGGAATGCGCGGATCAGAGCGCCCGGAAGGTCTGCTATGTCCTTTACCAGGAAATTATGCTTCGTAATCGGAAGTGTGATTCCGAATATGTCGACCTCCTGGAAGCTGTCCTTTCCGATGGCATTAACGGAAACGTTACACGTAATTGCCACAAGCGGTACGCTGTCCATCATGGCTGTCGCGATTCCCGTAACGAGATTGGTCGCGCCGGGACCGCTCGTTGCCATGCAGACACCGGGCTTTCCGGTCACGCGGGCATAGCCGTCCGCAGCATGGCATGCGCCCTGCTCATGGGCCGTCAGAATGTGACGGATTCCGTGATCACGGCACAGTGCATCATACAGCGCCAGATTGGTCGCGCCGGGATACCCGAACACAACGCTTACGCCCTGCTCACGAAGACACCGAATGACGATTTCCGCTCCGGTCATGACAAATCCTCCGAATGGTCTTGTTATCTGCTCGAAACGCCGTTGATGTTGTTCCAGTCAACGACTTTAATGTTATCGCCCCAAAGCTGTTTGGCGAGATCCTCCATGCGCTTTTTGGAGAACTTCCTTCCGTCTTCAAACTTCA
>CADBTG010000218.1 GCA_902797475.1 uncultured Lachnospiraceae bacterium
GATAGTTTTGTCAGTTTGTTTTTCGAAGGAAAATGTGATAGAGCCGTAAAAGACGCCTCGCGGGACGAGCAAAGAAGAAAACTTTTCTGACTAAAGAAGAACAACTTGAAATAGAATATAAGATACTATAAACTTTAACCCCGCCGGGGCAGACAAGTCAAGAAAATATCGGCGTTCCGCATGGAGAAATATAATCGGCCTTTTTGTGGAGTATTACGGGACTGAAGCCGCAAAACAGGAGATAATGTGCAGAACGGGGCATAGAGAAATGGCAGGTTGCACAATACGGGTTATTAGAAAAGGGCACGTTGCACAATTCGGCGCCTACGCCCCACCGGTGTCAAGACAGGAACCCGATGTACTCGTCGCCTACGCCCCATCGGCATCGAGACAGGAAACCGACGCAACTCGCCTCCGGACATAACGGCCTTCGGCTTGCCCTTCCTCCGGAGATGAAACCGGCGAATTCCGTCTCATTTAACCCTTTAGCTGAAAAAAGCGCAAAAAAAAGCCCCCGCCCAACGAACGATGTCGTCAAATGGAGACCTTCCATGCACCTCCAGGGGCTCGAACCCTGGACACCCTGATTAAGAGTCAGGTGCTCTACCAACTGAGCTAGAGGTGCGTTTTTGTGCGTTTTTTTGTGACGCAAGTGTGATTATATTACAAGAAATCCGAAAATGCAAGAGGATTTTTCAAAAAAATCGATTTTTCGCGGAAAACCTCGCCAAACACGGGGATAATGTGTTATAATACCGTTGTTCCGTACCATGACAGCCCCAAAACGACGTAAAACGCATTTGATGGGAGAGATGGTTACTTGTCCGAAACCAGGTAATCAACAGAAACCCTGTTATGTTTCGGCTCCCCATATTCCCGACGCATTGCATCCGCGGAGATGACCCATTGCTTTCCGTACTTGCAGGCGTCAACACCGTAAATCAGCTTCCCGTACGCAATGGCTTTTCGAAGCGTGCTCTCATTAAGCCCCCAGAGTTCTGTGGCATCGGTAAAGGCCATGAGTCCGTCGAAAGGAGTTTTAATAGAGCGACCGTTCTCAAACAGTTCATTGCACGAAAGATCGAGCTGGTCATTCCATATTACCCCATACCCGCCGTGATCAACCTCGACAAGGCGGAATTTCTCCGGCTCCTTCTCGAGAGACTTAAAGGGTGTCCACTTTATGAAAAGTGGTTTTACGTCATAGATTTTCGTTACACCCTCCGCGAACTGAATGCTCAGTTCATAATCAGGCAGGGCCGTAACAGCTTTTACCTTGTGAAACATGTCAGTTCTCCTTGTCTAATGGAGCGAGAGGGAAGAATTCCTGCGTCTCCCACATTTGCAAGAGGCTGTTAAGGTGCAGACGTATCCATTCCTGAACCAACGACAGCATTTTTGGTGGAAGGTACCCCTCCAAAACAGTTTGGGTTCGGATATCAATTGCAGCAACATCTTCCCCATAAATCGCATGGATGTGAGGTGGATTGTGTTCTGCTTGCTGAAAATACATACGAATTACGATTCCGTAGAATCGCGATAATACAGGCATAAGGAAGCCTCCAATGATATTAAGCTCACCTGTATTATATCACGATACCGTGATAAATGCAACACCTACTCGCTATGCCTTCCGCCTCAGAACGACGCGGCAGATCGGGTTGCCGAGCGCGGCGAAGCGATCCTCGTATTCGGTGTGGAGGTTGCCTACCTCGTACGGGCTGTGATGCAAATCGTATGTGAGCTCGCTGAGCTCCCAGCCGCAGGCTGTCGCGGTTTCGACGGTATAGTCGAACAGGCCGCGGTTGTCGGTCTTAAAGGCAACGAAGCCCTCGGGCGCAAGAAACTGCGCGTAGCGCGCAAGGAAACGGTCGGACGTCAGACGACGGTGCGCGTGCCGGTCCTTGGGCCACGGATCTGAAAAATTCAAATAAATCCGTTCGACTTCAGCTGTCGCGAAGATATCCGTCACATTTTCCGCGTCCAGACGCAGAAAGCGCAGGTTGGGGAGGTCGAGCTCGGACTGCTTTTCGAGGGCACGGATGAGGACGCTCGAGTATTTTTCAATGCCGAGGTAGTTGATTCCGGGGTTCGCGGCCGCGAGGGCCGTGAGAAATTGCCCTTTGCCCATGCCGATTTCGATATGAATCGGGCGGTCGTTCCCGAAGAACTCGCGCCAGCGCCCGCGCCACTGCTCGGGCTCCTGCACAACATAAGGATTGACCAGCATCTCTTCTCTGGCGCCGGGAATGTTTCTAAGCCGCATAACGGCCTCCTTTCGCGGATGAAATCTCTATCTCAATAGGATAGTGAAACGCGCGGAAAAGTCAACCCCCAATTCGTTCTCCTGTTTTGTGCCTGTGGCCGATGCCATGCGGCCGGCTTTGTTTGAAGGAAGCTGGGGAGAAGAAATAGATTGAAACGATAATATTCGGAAGGAAAATCCCATGAAAGAACGCATCGGAAAGATTTGTGACAATCGAATCGTGATAGGGGCAGTCATCGTTCTTGTCGCGGTTGCGACAGCGTTTGCAGCGAGCAACAATCCGCTTTCCGTCGGCAGAATCGGAAGGGATTCTTCTATATTTCACTATGTCGCCCGCGTGATGAAGGATGGCGGCATGCCTTACCTCGACAAGTTCGATCATAAGGGGCCGCTCGTCTATTTGATTGACGTGCTGGGACTTTCCATTAATGAAAAAATCGGCGTCTGGATTATGGAGCTTTGCTTCATTCTGATTGCTCTGATATATTCTTATAAACTTGCCACACTGTTCGGAGCAGGGAAGAAAACAGCAATTGTTTCCTCTCTTGTATGCTCCTTCGCCCTGGCTTATTATTTTGAGGGCGGAAATCAGGTTGAGGAATATGCGTGCACTTGCATTCTTGTCTCTCTGTATATCTTCGCCAAATATTTTATAAAGAAGAGCGTGCGTTGGTACGACCTTTTGCTTTGCGGCATCACTTGCGCAATGGTTTGCCTGCTGCGTATCAACATGGCGGCGCTTTGGGTCGTTATGTGCATCGGCGTTTTGGTTGACTGCATCCGCAATAAAAAGACAAAGCAACTGCTGTTATATTTGGCGTGGTTCCTGGCCGGCATGGCCGTTGTTACGCTTCCGGTTATCATCTGGCTGGTTAACGGCGGGGCCTGGAAGGCTTTTCTTGAGGATTATTTCCTGTTCAATTTCAAGTATTCTTCTGACGAGGAACGGGCATCCTTCGGCATGTTCCTGCAGGCACTTATCGGTTTCTGCAGAGGCATTCCGGTCATTCTCGGAGCTGTGTTCCTGTTCCACTATGCGCTCGACAGAAAGCGGATGTTTGAGTGGCTCTGTGTCGCAGCGTTAGCATTTTCCCTGATTACAATGTGCATCTCCGGACAGAGTTACGGGCATTACGGAATGGTTCTGTGCCCGTTGATTACATGTGCGTTCGCGATGGCGCTCGGCGAGATCACGTCGAAAGAACCCGGCAAAGAGGTTCTTGTGACGATTGGGGAAAAGGAGAAGAAATACCGCATCATCGTAATCAAGGTCATCGTTCTGACGGCGCTGCTGTTTGTAATCAGTCGGAATCGGCCGGCGGTGGCCACGGAATTTGAAACCGGGCTGTTGGATATTGCGCAGGTGATTAAAGAGAATACCGCGGAAGATGACCGGATTATCGTTTGCGGTAACCGGGATTGTGTATATCTGCAGGCGGAGCGGAAGGCGGCGTCGCTTTATTCTTATCAGGATCCGATTGCCGCGGTGGATGAAGAAATCAAGAATCGGTTCATTCGGGATGTGAGAAGCCTTGATGCAGCGGTTATTGTAGTCAGCACAACCGGCACCTGGCACAGAGAGGTGAAAGACACCCTTGAGGCGCATTATGTGCTTGTGAAAAATGTGAACGGAACCGAAATATACCGTCGGAAATAAGGATTGGTCTGTAATCGGAAATTCAGACAGAGGAGCAACTTAGTATGAAAGAAAAGCAGAAGCAAAAACAAAGCAGCGAACCGCTGTCCCGCGAGATGCTTCTTCGCAGAAACCCGGTGCCGTTCGGGGATGTGCGGAAGTATTACTATGCAGGGATGATAGGGACGGTTGTCCTTTTGGCGGTTTGTTTTTATGTTTGCTTTGCTGCCATTGTGCTTAGAACCGATTCCTGTGTGCAGATTCCGAACGGCATTGTTGTCATTTTGCTGTTATGCGCAGCTTTAAGCATTGCCGGACACTATTCCCGCACAATTGCAGGGTATGTTCTGTCCGCTGTCATGTGTTTGGTTATTGTTCTGGTTCTGCAGCTTTATAACGGAGGAATCATGCTGAAAAGCAACCTTCCCGATTATGGTGAGGTCGTAAGGGACGGCGTGAAAGGGCTTGACTTTTGGATTCTTCTTGCGAAAGCGATCGCTGTTGTTCACATGCTTTTATCGGTGGTATTTATCAATTCCACGTTGAAGGTGAAGGAAGAACCACCGGTCA
>CADBTG010000219.1 GCA_902797475.1 uncultured Lachnospiraceae bacterium
GAGAAATAGTTTTGGGGAGAAGAGAAATGAAAACGCTGAGAAGGTTACGGGTGTTGCCGGTTCTGCTGGCGGCCATGTTGTTGGCGGGCTGCGGCGGGAAAAAGACGAAGGATGAAGGCATAAATCCGGAAGATTACGGCCGGGTTTCCGCGTATGAAGTCTGCATGAGCGTGTTTTACGGCACGCCGGATTTCGCGGAAGGGGGAACCTACGGTTCCGGCTTTGAAGAATTGGAAACATACTTTGAAAGCATGTTTTATGACGCCGGATTTAAGGACTATGTAACGGACTTTTATATTATCGGAGGCGAGGGCGCCGTTGCGGATGAAGTCATTGTTGCCGTGACGGATACGATAGAGAAGCGGCAGAAGATTGAAAAGGCTTTTCAGACACGGCGCGACGCCCGGATTGAGATTTTTACGGGATATGCGCCGCTTCAGGCGGATAAGATTCACAAAGGACGGATTCTGACGGAAGGACCCTATGTAATTTATCTTGTTTCGGGTGATATCGAAGCGAGTTATCAAAGCGCCGTCGCGGCAATTCAAAAAGATTATGTGCCGCGTTACGGAACGCCCGAAAACAGGATTACGCCGACAGCGGATCCGTCAAAACAGGAGACGCCTTATTATACAGGGGACTTCGAAAGCGGATTCAATCCGGATATCGTCCGGGCTTACCGGGAACAGAACCGGAACCTGCTTTCCGACCCGTTGGATCTTGAACTGTATGACTGCTGCGTGACGATTCTTTCCGACATTATCGGTGACAGGGAAGTGACTCTTTTAGAGGCGGAGAAAGCCATATACGATTACGTGGCGAGCCATGTCAAATACGACCAGGGACACTATTCTCTGGAAGGCGAAAAGGTAAACAGCGACAACGCATACGGGGCGCTGGTGCACGGCCACGGCATCTGCACGGGCTATTCCTCCTCGTTCCATTTGCTTTGTTCCATGGTCGGAATCGAATGCATCGACGTGACCGGACAGGCCCATTATGACCGCAATCCGCACGGCTGGAACATGGTCAGAATCGGGCCGTACTGGTACCAGGTCGATCCGTGCTGGGGCTGGGACGGAAAGACGGAAGTTTTCTACGATTACTTCAACGAAACTTCGGCTTTCTTCAGCAAGACGGAGCATTACTGGCAGGAGTCGGATTATCCGGCCGCGGACACCGTAAATTACGAAACACGGCGCCAAAACGGGTATCCGGACGATGTCGAACCCTTTGAAGATCCGGAGGTTCCGAAAAAACGGACTCCATGATGAATTTTACGGGACGGAAGAGTCACTTCCGTCCCTTTTTCTTTGCACATTTGTCTATGGAAAATGCCATCCGATTCCTTTCTCTTTCATTCTGTGTCCATTTCGTGACGAATCTGTAATAATTGTGTTTCAAAGGTATTTTTTCCTTGCCTATTGAAATCAATGATGTTAGAATAATGCTAGGTTTTTACGGGCTTTTTGGCGTTGCATTTTCCGTAAAAATGCGATGCGGAAGACGGAAACAATTTTCGGAGAAGGGTGTCTTGCAATGATTTCCAATCAGATTTTACAAAATACGATTGACGGGATGAAATCCATTACCCGTGTGGATTTATGCATCATGGATACGGAGGGGAAGCCGCTCGCGTCCACGATGAACAATACAGAAGGACTGGAGCCCATGGTTGCGGCTTTTGCCGATTCTCCGGCGGACAGCCAGGTGATTTCGGAGTGCCAGTTCTTTAAAGTTTACGACGACCATCAGCTCGAGTATATTCTGCTCGCAAGAGGCGATTCGGACGATGTTTACATGGTCGGCAAGCTTGCCACCTTCCAGATCCAGAATCTGCTTGTTGCCTACAAGGAGCGTTTCGATAAAGACAATTTCATCAAGAACCTGTTGCTTGATAACCTGCTTCTCGTGGATATTTACAACCGTGCAAAGAAGCTGCATATCGATGCAGAGGCGAGAAGAGTTGTCTACCTGATTGAGACGAAGAACGAAAAGGATACCAACGCGCTTGAGACGGTCCGGACGCTTTTCGCAGGAAAGCCGCATGATTTCATCACGGCGGTTGACGAGAGAAACATCATCATCGTAAAGGAACTGAAGCAGTCCGATACGTATGATAACCTGATGGGTACCGCGAAGGTGATTGTGGACATGCTGAACACCGAAGCCATGAGCAAGGTGCATGTCGCATACGGTACGATTGTCAACGAGATCAAAGACATCTCAAGATCCTACAAGGAAGCGAAGATGGCTCTCGATGTCGGCAAGATCTTCTACAGCGAGCGCAAGGTTGTGGCTTACAACAACCTCGGAATCGGAAGACTCATATTCCAGCTCCCGATGCCGCTTTGCAGAATGTTCATCCGTGAGATTTTCGACGGAAAGTCCCCTGATGATTTCGACGAAGAGACGCTCGTTACGATTAACAAGTTTTTCGAGAACAGCCTGAATGTTTCCGAAACATCGAGAGAGCTGTATATTCACAGAAATACGCTTGTCTATCGTTTGGACAAGCTGCAGAAGAGCACGAACCTGAACCTCAGAGTGTTCGATGACGCCATCACATTCAAGATTGCTTTGATGGTGGTAAAGTATATGAAGTATATGGAGAGCATGGAGAATTAATTGTTCTCTGAAGTGGAGGCAAAATGACAGAAGAGAATGTTTTGATTCCGGCAGATGCCGAAGCGGCCGCAGAAACCGTTTCGGAGCAGTTGCGCGAAACACCTGTCGGCGAAGAACTGCAGACGGCTGTTGAAGATGCGCAGGCGGTTGCCGGCGAAGTGACAGCCGAAGCTGCCGAAACCGTTTCGGAAGTGACGGATGCCGTAACAGAGGAAATTACCGAAGCAGCTGAGTCTGTTGAGGGTTTAAAAGATACCGCAGCTGAGGAGGTTGGCGAAGCTGTTGAAGCGGCCGAGGAAGTAAAGGAAACTGCCGCCGAAGAAATCACCGAGGCGGTTGAAACGGCCGAAGAAACGGTAGAAGAAGCATCGGAAACCGTTGAAGAAACTATAAAAGAGACCGCTGAAGAAGCCACTGAAGCCGCTGCTGAGGCTGCTGAGGACGCCGGACTTTCGGATCTGATTTCCGAAGCAGTTCCCGGCGTAACCGACGAGGAGCTGGAAGCTCTGTCTGAGCAGGCCGAGAAGAATTACGAAAAGCTGAGCTCCGAAAAAGGAGACGATGCATCCGGCACGGGCGAGGGCATTGCCGAGAATCCCCTTGAGCGCATTATCGAACCGCCGGTTATCCTTTTCGATCATGTTCATA
>CADBTG010000220.1 GCA_902797475.1 uncultured Lachnospiraceae bacterium
AGGCCCGCTGATTTTTGCAGTAACACTTTTTCAGGGGAGGCGTCTATGGGTGAGAGGTTCGGAAACCGCGTCGTAACGGCGGATCAGATGAAGAAGCTCGAAAGCAATGCAATCGAAAAGCAGGGAATCCCGTCGATTCTCCTGATGGAGCATGCCGCTCTGGCGGTTGCTGAGCAGTTCAAGGATTGCCGGAAGGTTTTGATTCTTGTCGGAAACGGCAAGAACGGCGGAGATGCAGTTGCGCTCGGAAGACTGCTTTTGGGCCGTGGCATCGGCTGCGATTTCATGACGTTTTATGAGAAGACCGAATGCATGGAGCTGTTGCAGCAATGGGACATTCTCGACGCGGTCGGATACGCTTACCGGATCTTTGAAGCAAACGGAGAACTCCCGGACTTTGAAGGCTATGACGCAATTGCGGACGGTGTTTTCGGAATCGGCCTCAACCGGACCGTGAACCGTGACACCGTAACCGTATTCAATCGGATTAACGAAGTGACGAAGGCAGATGGAAAGCGGCCTTTCGTTGTGGCAATCGACATTCCTTCGGGAATCGACGCAACCTGCGGAAAGGTTTGCGGCGGTGCCGTCAAAGCGGATGTAACCGTCACATTTTCCTATGCAAAGACCGGTCTTTTGCTGTATCCCGGACGGACATATGCGGGGAAGCTTGTCGTTGCGGACATCGGGCTTCCCGAGAGCAACGAGCGGCCGGAATACATTACCTTTACTGCGGTCGATGACATTGGGCTTCCAGAGCGCAGGCCGGACGGAAACAAGGGCGACTTCGGAAAGATTACGCTTGTTGCGGGCTGTGACGATATGCCGGGTGCCGCGTGCTTCTGCGCGAGAGCCATGTACCGAAGCGGTGCGGGGCTTGTCCGCGTAATCGGAACGGAGCAGAGTCTGTCGGTGCTTTACGGAGCCTGCCCCGAAGCAGTTTCGTTGAGCAGAAGAAAAGCACTTGCCTCCGGGAATCCTTATGAAGGGTTTGACCGCGTTATCGTCATCGGCCCGGGGCTCGGAACCGACAGCGATGCGGAACGGCTTTTGGACCTTGCTCTGACACACGGCAAGCGTCTTGTACTGGACGCGGATGCTCTGAATATACTGGCAGCAAGACTGGACCGGATGAACCTTGATCCGGAGAAGCGGTTAAGCATTTTAAATGACTGGCTTTCGGAAAATACGATCGTGACGCCGCATCCCGGCGAAATGAGCAGGCTTTTGAACGTTCCGGTTGCGGAGCTTAAGGAGGACCCGCTTCTGTTTGCGAAGATGATCCGAAAATACTGTGATTTCGTTTGGGTATGGAAGGACGCCTGCTCGATGGTCATCAGCCGCAGGTGCTTCTATCTGAATCAGAGTGGAAACGAGGCAATGGCGACAGCGGGAAGCGGAGACGTGCTTTCGGGTATCTGCGGCGCGTTCGCGGCGACCGAAATGACAATGGCGCAGGCGGCATTTGCAGCTGTTTATGTGCACGGCCTCGCCGGGGATATCTGTAAAGAGCGCCTCGGCAGCTACGGCACGATGGCCGGCGATATCGCAGACGCAGTTGCATATGCGCTTAAGATGTAAGAGGAGAACAGAATGGAAGAAAACCGAAGTCTTTTGACGCGGCTGAAGGACCTGATGCACAGACGCAAGACGGAAGCGGAGACCGATGAGGAAATCCTTTCCATTGTAAATGATTATAAGGACCAGGGTGCTCTTGAAGAGGGCGAGGCGGAGATGATTACAAACATCATGGAATTTTCCGATACCCGGGTCAAGGATATCATGACGCACAGAAGCCGCATGGATGCCATCTCGAAGGATACGACGATGGAGAAGGCGCTCCACCATATGCTACACTGCAATTATACGCGTTATCCGTTATACGATACGACCAATGACAACATCATCGGCATTCTGTATCTGAAGGATGTGATGCTCGCGTATCTCGAAGGGGACAGGAACACGCCGCTTTCCGAGATCGCGAGAGAGCCTTTCTGCGTGCCGGAAACGCTCCCGATTGACAATCTGTTTGATGAGATGCAGCGCAAGAAGATTCACATGGCCGTTGTCATCGACGAGTACGGGCAGACGTCCGGAATCGTCTGCATGGAGGATGTCATCGAGGAAATCGTCGGCGACATTCAGGACGAATATGACAAAGAAGAAGTTGTCGCCAAGAAGAAGGGAGACGCCCTGTTTGTAAAAGGCAGCATGCCGCTTGAAGAGCTTATGCAGAAGCTTCCGAATCTGAAGCCCGTGCAGGAGGATCTCGACAATTTCGAAACGCTGAACGGCCTTTTGGTATCGCTTCTCGATCACATTCCGCAAGACAACGAAAAGGCTGTCATTCCGTACGGCGGATATGTATTTGACATCCTTTCCTGTAAGCATAAAATGGTCAGCCAGGTCAAGATCACACCTCTTAAGAAGGACGGAAGCCAGCAGTCATGAAGATTTCGATACTCTGTGTCGGGAAGATTAAAGAGGCGTTCTACCGGGACGCCGTTTCGGAATACGCAAAGAGAATTTCCAAATATGCAACCGTCGATTTTTACGAGGTGTCCGACGAGAAAACGCCGGACAGCCCTTCGGCAAGGGAGACCGCGAAGATTCTTGATGCGGAGGGAGAGCGGCTTTTGAAGCATCCGGGCGGTGACGCTTTCACGATTGCTTTATGCATCGACGGAAAGAAGATGGATTCGGTCGCATTTTCCGAAAAGATAGAGGAGATTAAAGGAAAAGGGTACAGCCACATCCGCTTTGTCATAGGCGGTTCGCTCGGGCTTTCCGAGTCCGTCAGGAAAGCCGCGGATTTAAAGCTCAGCTTTTCCGATATGACATTTCCGCATCAGCTGATGCGCGTAATATTACTTGAGCAGATTTACAGGGCGTTTCGGATTTCCTCGAATGAGCCCTATCATAAATAAGGAGCGGGATTATGTTTCGTCCGTGTATCGATATCCATAACGGCAAGGTTAAGCAGATCATAGGCGGTTCTTTGTGCGACGAGGGCGATGCCGCGCTTGAGAACTTTGTTTCCGAGCATTCGGCGAAAGACTATGCGCTTTTATATCAGAAGGACGGCCTGAAAGGCGGCCATGTCATTTTACTGAACGGCGCTGACAGCGAATTTTACGAGGCTACAAAAGCGCAGGCGATGAAGGCACTTGAGGCATACCCGGGCGGCCTTCAGATCGGAGGAGGAATCCGTCCCGGCAACGCGCGCGCCTTTCTTGAGGCGGGAGCGAGCCACGTCATCGTGACGAGTTACCTGTTTCCGGACGGAGAACTTTCGATGGACAGGCTTTTTGAGATGACTGAAGCTGTCGGGCGCGAGCATCTTGTCATCGATTTGAGCTGCCGAAAGATCGGCAGGGATTACCGTGTCGTGACCGACCGCTGGCAGCATGTTTCAAACACCAAGCTGAACCTCTCTTTACTGAACAGGCTGACGCCGTACTGCGATGAGTTCCTGATTCACGGCGTTGACGTGGAAGGGAAGAAGAAGGGACCGGACCGCGGACTGATCAGGCTCCTTTCGGATTATAAGAAGGAAAATGAGATCACTTATGCAGGCGGCATCCACAGGCTTTCTGACGTCATGATGATTCGGGAACTTTCGGACGGAAGACTCGGGTACTCCATCGGAAGCGCGCTTTCCCTGTTCGGCGGGGAAATTCCGTACGACGCAGTCGTCGGACTTGAAAACGGACAATAAAAGG
>CADBTG010000221.1 GCA_902797475.1 uncultured Lachnospiraceae bacterium
AAACCGCGGTCCGGGTAGAAAGAACACTTTTCGAAAAGGGACGACATGGCATTTTCCACAACAAGTCTCCGACATGGCTTAAAAGCCATATTAAACACCGGAGTATATATGAAACTGACGAACAACACTGCTAAGCCTGTCATACCAATTACGATGTCAAGCAGTGCCTCGTCATCCGCTCCTTTGTTAATCGTAATTATCGCAGTCGCAATGACGACCGACACTGCGACTGCAATCATAAGCCCTA
The DNA here is from genome assembly GCA_902797475.1 of uncultured Lachnospiraceae bacterium. Taxonomy (GTDB): domain Bacteria; phylum Bacillota; class Clostridia; order Lachnospirales; family Lachnospiraceae; genus ISDg. The sequence continues at coordinate 248 of CADBTG010000221.1, forward strand.
CGACAATCCGCATCCGCCTTCTGATTTTACGAATCTCATCCCATCCTTTCAATGTGCTCCGGCTCCTTCCGAATCGGTGTCATTTTGCTCCGCAGTAAGCAGCTCCGTTACATAATCCGAGAAAATGCTACGGCTCATGATCAGTTCTTCAATCACTCTTCTGATTGAGAAAAGGCTCTTTTTCGTTTCTTTTACCATCGAATCCAGGTCCGGCTCGGGACTGAGCTTAATTCCGGACGGGGCTATCGCATTTTTCGTAATGAAATGCAGCTCATTGTCTTTCCAGCCGAAAATCATCGGAAGTCTCGAATCCCAATAGATGCGAACCATTCGTTTTCTGACCGTAGGAGTCAACAGCGTCATGGCTTCGGCCTCATCCTGCGCCGAGCAGATAAACACTTCGTCAAAGGCTTCATCTCCGGTCTTAAACAGATGTCTTTCTCTGTAATGCGGGGTAAAGAAACCTCTGTTCACACGGCTGTGGGGACTTAAATCCCACGAAGTGACCTGCAAATCATGTGAGAATTCCTTCGGAAACTTAAAAACGGTCCAAGAGCCGTTGAAATCGTCCTGTACAAGCTCCATGCCCAGCGTTGAAGAAGGAACAAAAACATCGGCTCTCCGGAAGGAAATATCATTGTACTCCCCGGTCATCAGGTCATCGCTGCGCAGTTCCTTCATCAACATCATTCTGGCCTCATGAAGATCATCCAAAAAGAAGCCGCTCCCGGGCTGATAGCGGAAGCTGTCGAACATTCCCTCTGCCGCTGTTTCCACAATGTAAGTCTTCACTTTTTCGGTATACTTCTCCCGAGTGTGAGTCATCCATATGACAGTGCCTAACATCACACTTATGGTCAAAAGGAAAAGGTAGACATAGATTTCTTCTTCGTTTTCTACACATCCATAAAACACAAGAGCCGTGAGAATTGTGTAGAGAAGCAGCAAAACCCGACATACAAACCTTCGGACAAGAGACTTTTCCCGGAGGGCTTTCAAATCTTCTCTGCTTATTCCTTCCGACTGATTCTTCTTCATGGTTGTTCTGCCCGATTCCCCGGGCTTGTTTCCTCTCTTATCATTTTAGGGAAGTATAGCATGTGTAAATATTGTTTACTACGAAAATTCAAGGATTTAACATGGATTTAACAATTGAATCATAACAACACCCTTCAAGCCGTTCTGATCAGCTTGAAGGGTGCGGTTTACTTATTCGAAACGGCCTTCCACACGCATGCCCTGCCCGTCGAAGATTAGTTCGAATGACACAATGTAGGCCTTGTCTTTGTATTTCTCCGACTGCAGGAACAGTTCTCCCGCCTCAATGTCCTTCCCGCAGACTTCCTTTATGAATTTCACCAAATTAGGCATTTCCTGCAAAACCGTGACGCCGTCACCCGTAACCTTCAAAAGGTCAACGGGGCCGGCATTTTCCGGTACAAACTCCACAACCTCAAACCAGATGTCGGGGTCGGACGCACCGACCTCACAGGCTGTTTTAAATTCTCCCATAGCCTCCTCATCGAGGGCAATGAGATCCTCTTCCGTCTTACTCTCATTATTACCGTCCGGATCGACCGTCGGCTCCTTTTCGTCCGAATCCGGCTCCTTCACCTCGGCCTTCGTCGGTTCCTTCGTCGGCTCCTTCGTCACATCCGTCGTAACTTCCTGTTCTTTCTTCCCGGACTTGTCGGAATCATCGTCGTCTCCGCCGCATGCCGTCATAACAAGCGCCAATACGATAATCAGCATAACAGTCCAAAGTTTTTTCATTTTTTCTCCCTCAATTCTTCCGTTTATTTTCAATCTTTCTGTCCTCACCCGGTTCCGGCGGTCTGTGCCCGTGATCATGGGGTCCGCCTTCGTGCGGTCTGTGGCCGTGAGGCCCGCCTTCCCGCCGCATCCTCTTCTCTCTGCTGAAACCGCCGACGGTTCCCGAAAGTGTGAACAGCAAGGCGAAAAGCGCCCACCCGAAGATTGTCAGTGCTTCCAGAAACTCCTCTTCGATTCCGCCGAAGAGCCCCGTTGCATCCATATCCGTGTAAACCGCCGCCCCGAATACGAAGAACAGTCCGGCTAACGTAGCCATAATGCAGCCGACCTGCCCGAGAATATGGCATCTTCTAACCTTAGGGAAGCGCCCCCTCATAATGAAAAACCATAAGAGCGCGAAAAGCCCGAAGAATAAAACCGCCCCGATTATGTAATTCGTAATGTTATACGAATACAGCGTTCCGCTCAGGAAAGACGCGCCGGACGTACTCTCGCCGGTATCCTGAATCTCCGAAACCTGTATTTCGCCGCACACATAGGAAAGCCCTACGGCAAGCGCCCAAAACAACGTCACAATCAAAAACTGTCTCCAGGAATTCCTCTTAGGTCTCTCTTCCATGCTCTTTCACTCCCTTTCTGATGCAATCCTTAACAGATTTATTATATCGGAAAATGAGGACGCTTACAAGAGGTGTCCGCCATCTTTATCCTCTTCTTTCCTCCCTCATGGGCTTGTCCCAGAATACCTCTGCGTTCTGCTCCGCCGCCAGTTCGTCAATCGCCGTTTGGAAATCCGTAAGGAAGGCCTGCTCGCGCTTTTTCGAGCGGCGTCCCTTTCCTTCAAACAGCGTTCTTTCAAAGAAGGCATCATAGGAAACCGCATAGTCTTCCTCGTCACGGTGCGGGAAGAAGGTGACGCCGGCACTGTAACGGATATTGCCTTCACAGGAGTCCGCCGTAAGCATGACAAGCGCAGCTTTCCTCGGCACTCCGTTATACTCGCACGAGGCTTCGAAGTATCGTTCGTACACATTTACCACAGCCATAAAGCCCTCCTTACCTGCCGTCAAGAGGCGGCAGCTCGTGAATGTCATAGTTTTCGTAGTAGATATCAAAAGCGGTCTCGATGTTGCCCGATATTTCAATCAGCGCGCCCGCCTGGAACATCCTCGAGAGGGTGCCCGCAGGGGCTTTCCATGCTGCGTTTGAAACGACCTTTACGCGGGCTTCCTCCGATTCGGAATGAAGCATCGATTCCGCCTCAAAGACCAAAACGCCGGTCGGAATGTGATAATCGCTTGAAATGATGGCAAGCTGCTTTACCTGCGGATGCTTTTCATGCAGAAGTGCAAGCGTATTGATCGCATTCTGCGCGGTCGTAAGAGACTTGTCTTCAACGATGATTCGCTCCGGCGCGATGCCCTTTGCAATCAGCCATTCCGCCATCTTTCCGGCTTCCGTCGCCTCGGGGTTATTAAGCGCCGTGCCGCCGCCCGTGCAGACAATCAGGGCGTTCGGATACTGATTCGCACACTTATAAAGCACCTTCAGCCGTTCCTTCAGCTCCGTCAGCATGCCGCCGTCGGAATCCAGCTGGAAGCCGAGCGCGACAAGGCAAAGCTCGTCCGTATCGGGCAGGCCGTCCGGAAGGCAGTCAAAATTCACGGGGGTCTCGTCTATCGACTGCCACAGCTTTACGATGCGCTCCCAGCGCTCTTCGTCTGCGGCATCTATCTCCTTAAGTTCCGTCAGGAGGGTATTCACACGGTTCTTTGAAATATCTCCGAAAGCGCCGTAGGCCGCGAGCATCTCATCGATGATGCTTCGCTTGCTCCGCTTTGTCACGGGCTGTCCGGGGTCTTTATTCTCGGGGGTCGGCTCCGCCTGCTGTTCTTTTTCGGGTGTGGGTGTCACATTTTCCGCATCGGAAGTCTTCTGACCTTTGCAACCGGCAAGTCCGAAGACGAGACACAGCATCAGAATGACCGAAATGATCCGATTCCGTTTGCTCTTCATTACGCGTTCCTTTTCCGTCGTCCGCGGGGGACGTTAGTTTTCTGACATCGGTTTCATTATAACAGAATCCGCCGTGAAAGACAACGGAACTTCCGCTCGGTTATTTCTTGAATCAGCCGCTGTTCTATGGTACAATAACAGAATCAAACAGAAAAGGAAGGTCAATTCCATGGGACTCTTTGATAAGAAATACTGTGATTTTTGCGGTAACAAAATCGGTCTTTTGGGCAACAAAAAGCTCGAGGACGGAAACATGTGTAAGGAATGTGCTTCGAAGCTTTCTCCGTGGTTCAGCGAGAGACGCCACAGCACCAAGGCAGACATCCAGCAGCAGCTTTCCTATCGTGAGCAGAATAAGGCTGCGGTTGCCGCTTTTCATGTCACGAGAACGCTCGGTAAGTACACCAAGCTGTACATCGATGACAACGCGCGTAAGTTTATGGTGACCTCTTCCACCGATCTGGCGAAGGCCAACCCCGATGTGCTTGATTTTGCGCAGGCACTCGGCTGCGATCTCGACATTCAGGAAAGCCGTAACGAGCTGAAGCAGAAGGACGCCAACGGCCGTCTGGTCAGCTACAATCCGCCCAGATATGAGTATTCTTATTACCTGAAGGCGAAGATTCGCGTCAGCAATCCTTACTTCGACGATATGGAATTCGGTGTTTCGAGCGGTTACATCAAGACCGGCGAACAGCAGATGACTGCGAATCCGAACGGCTGGAACATCCATACGACCGGCTTCGGCACCAATCTTCGCACGAAGGAGTATTATGACTGCCTGAACATCGGCACGCAGATCAAGGATGCCGTCGATCAGATGAAGAACGCCGCCGCTTCCGGCTTCCCGATGAGAAATGATACGCCCGCTCCCGCTCCTGCACCGGTTGCTCCGAAGGAGCCTGTAATCTGCCCGTTCTGCGGCGCTAAGACCGTTCCCGAGAACGGCTGCTGCGAGTATTGCGGTTCCCGCATCGAATAAACTGTTCGGGGGACACCCGTTGCGGCGTCCCCCTTATTATGAATTTGGTAATGAAAAGAGGATAATTATGAAGAACTGGCCCGGATATGAACACGGCATTAATTTCGGCGGATGGCTCTCCCAGTGCCGCCACACGGAAGCGCATTACGATTCCTTCATCGGCGCGGACGATTTCAAGAAGGTGGCTTCCTGGGGACTTGACCACATCCGTATCCCCGTAGACTACGATCTCTTTCTTGCGGCAGACGGCTCATTCCTTACGGACCGCTTCCGCTATATCGACTTTGCGATTGCGCAGTGCCGCTTAAACGGCCTCAATATGATTCTTGACCTGCACAGAACGCCCGGTTTCTCATTTGACCCGGGCGTGAAGGAGAACGGTCTTTTCGAGCTTCCGGAGTGTCAGGAAACGTTCTACCGGATCTGGGAGGAGCTTGCGAAGCGGTACGGCAAGGATACCGACTGCGTTGCGTTTGAGCTTCTGAATGAAGTGACTGCCAAAGAGTACAGCGAGAGCTGGAACCGCGTCGCGGACACCTGCATCAAAAAGATTCGCGCAATTGCCCCGGATATGGATATCCTCGTCGGCGGTTATTGGAACAACAGCGTGGAGGCGGTTTGCGATCTCGGCATGCCGCAGGACGAGCACATCGTTTACAACTTCCACTGCTATGAGCCTCTTCTGTTCACGCACCAGGGCGCGACATGGATTGCTTCCATGGATCCCGCGTTCCGCTGCCCGTTCGGCATGACCTACCGGGAGTACGCCAAGAAGAGCGTGGAGCAGCTCGGTGCTGCATTCTCCGCTTCCTTTGACCGTTTTGACCCGGACGCGACTCCGGACGAAAGCTATTTCAATACGCTCTTTCAGGACGCCATCCGGGTTGCCGAGGAGAGAAATGTCCGGCTTTACTGCGGTGAGTACGGCGTAATCGACCGCGTCGATCCCGAGGAGGCGCTGCTTTGGTACCGCGCCTTTCATAAGACGATGCGACGCTATGCCATCGGCTCCGCCGCCTGGAGCTACCGCCGGATGGATTTCGGCATTGACGATGCCCGAATGGACGGCGTAAGAGACCGGCTGCTTGCCGTGATGAAGCACGAGGATTAAGCGTAGCATTTTCCGGAAAATGAAAAGAGCTGTTGCGATTTGCAACAGCTCTTCTTTTGTGCAGTTGATGGGACTTGAACCCACACCCAAGTACATGGACATGAACCTGAATCATGCGCGTATGCCAATTCCGCCACAACTGCA
>CADBTG010000222.1 GCA_902797475.1 uncultured Lachnospiraceae bacterium
CTGCCGCTTGCCAAACTGAAAAATACCAAAGAACCAAACCTGCCTTTCCTATAGTCCGATTCCGGCTTCCAACTGATAGCAAAGCTCTATGTCTCCGACCATTCCGCCGTTACAGATTTCCCGGTCGCAGATTTTGCGCATTTCTTCCTCGGGCATCTGTTCCGAAAACAGCGAGGAGATTCGTTCATCGCTGTATCCGCGGCCTTTCTTCAGGCGGTACCGTCTGATGTTCTCGGGCGCGGAAACGAGCCAGATTTCGTCACAGAAGGATCGGTAGCCGGCATCAAATGCCAAAGCCGATTCGACAAAAACAAACGGAATGCCTTCCTCTGCATATTCGTTGATCTTTTCGTTAATCTCCTCAATGACTGCAGGATGCGTAAGCGAGTTCAGCTTCTTAAGAGCCTCGTCGTCATTGAAAACAAGCTCCGCAAGAGCCGAACGGTTCAAAGAACCGTCCTCGTTTTCATATTGCTTTCCGAATTCCCGGATAACCGATTCGAGGACTCGTCCGCCGGGCTCCATCTGTTTTCTCGAAATACTGTCCGAGTCAAGCACGGGATATCCGAGATGCTCCGTAATCAGTTTACAGACATGACTTTTGCCGGACCCGACTCCGCCGGTAATTCCGATGACTTTCGTATTTCCCACCATCTTATTTCGCCTCATACCAGCTTCGTCCCGTATGAATGTCGGCAACGAGCGGAACTGAAAGCTTTGCGGCTCCTTCCATTGCTTCCTTTACGAGATCGCGGACTTCGTCCGCCTCCGAAAGAGGCACCTCCAGTAATATTTCATCATGCACCTGTACAAGCATGCGCGATTTCAAACCCTTCTTCGCCAAAGCATCATGAACGCGGATCATCGCTAATTTCATGATATCGGCGGCCGTTCCCTGAATCGGGGAGTTCATGGCAACACGTTCGCCGAAGCTTCTCTGCACGAAATTACCGCTTTCCAATTCCGGAATCGGTCTGATCCGGCCGAACATCGTGCGAACGAAGCCCTTTTCCTTTGCAAGACGTACATTCTCGGTAAGATAAGCCTTCATAGCCGGATATCGCTCATAGTAGGCTTCAATGTATGCCTCAGCAGTCTTTCGGTCGATTCCGAGGTTTTGGCCGAGCCCGAAGGAGCTGATGCCGTAAAGAATTCCGAAGTTAACCGCTTTGGCGGCGCTTCTCTGCTCGGAAGAAACCTCTTCAAACGGAACATGGAATACCTGAGATGCCGTCAGCCGGTGAATGTCCTCGGCATTGTTATATGCGGCAATCAAAGCCGGATCGCCGGACATATGCGCCATCAGCCGAAGTTCAATCTGCGAATAGTCCGCATCCAAAAAGATCATGCCGTCGGCCGGAAGAAATACTTTACGGATTTCACGTCCGGCTTCGGTGCGGATCGGAATGTTCTGCAGGTTCGGCTCAGTCGAACTCAGGCGTCCCGTCGCCGTTACGGTCTGCTGGAACGTCGTATGAATTCTGCCATCCTTTGCAATACAGCCCGCAAGTCCGGCGGCATAGGTCGACTGCAGCTTCATATACTGACGGTATGTGAGAATATGGCTGACAATCGGATAATTTTCCGCAAGCTTTTCGAGTTCGTCGGCAGCGGTTGAATAACCGGTTTTCGTCTTCTTACCGCCCGGAATCTTCAGCTTTTCGAATAAAATCTCTCCGAGCTGTTTCGGCGAATTCAGGTTGAATGAAGTGCCGGCCAGTTCATATACGGTCTGCTCTTCCTTCCGCATAATCGATGAAAAATGGGAATCCAATTCGGCAAGCAGCGCCGGATCCGCATAGATGCCTGTCCGTTCCATTTCGGAAAGAACAAAAATCAGCGGATGTTCGATATTTTCATAAAGCGAAAGCATTTCGGTCTCGATCAGCTTTTTCTTTACAATGCTTCCGAGTGCTCTTGCAGCATACGAAAGAAATGCCGGATCATCTGAAAAGACATACTCGGAAAGGTATTCCTGATGCAGGTCCTTAGGCTCATGCGCTGCCGTCAGGGGACGCAGCAGGTAATCCATGACCGAAAGATCGTAAACATTACCGTAAGCTTCCGGAAAATACTCAAATGCTTTCTTCAACCCAAACGAATAGATTGCATTTGCCTTCGAAAGGCTTCTTAAGTATTCCGAAAGAACTGCGGAGTTCAGGAAGAATCCGTCCGGAATGAATTCATATACGGTATCGGCTCCGGCCAGATAAACGGTTCCTTCCTGTGTAAAGGAAAAGCCGTATGACAAGCCTTCTGCCTTCAAAAGCCTGCCGAACAAAGCCTCGGCTTCGTCAAATCCGCGAACGGTTTCCCTACGGAACGAAAACTCTTTGCCGGTTCTTTTTACGTTGCCGATTTCGGGGGCCTTTAAGCTGTCAAACTCGAGTTCATGTAAAACCTGATCGACACCGTTTCCGTTAAGTGACAGCGCAAGCTCCGGAAGGCTCTCGGGAATCGGAATATCGGTTTTAATCGTAGCAAGCTTCAGGCTTAATCTTGCAGCCTTCTCGCCGCATATGCTTTCGGCATCTTCTTTCAGCAGATATGATACCGGACTGCGTCTGATTCCGAGCGACTTCGTCTTTTCAAGGAAGGCCGCCTCATCGGAATGAAGCGCCTCATATAAGCGGTCAACCGTTTCATAACAGGCAATCAGTGAAACTGCCGTTTCTTTGCCGATTCCCGGAACACCCTTAATGTTATCCGAGGAATCTCCCATCAACGCCTTTAAATGCGCAATCGAAGCGGGCTTTACGCCTTCTTCTTTAAGAACAGTCTCGGGCGTCATCAAAAAGCACTTTTCGGGACAGTCGGTTTTCGCAATGTTGTGCTTTTTGAGCAGCTCGTCTGCCTTC
>CADBTG010000223.1 GCA_902797475.1 uncultured Lachnospiraceae bacterium
ATTCCCTTTTTCTTTTTGTTCCGATCCATTAATTTCTTCCCTCCACTCACAGGTCCTATCTTTTCTCCGCCTTCAGTATCACGGTCATATACGGATATTCATAAGGCGTTGCGTCCGTGTTCGTGATGACAACGCGGTCGGATAAAAACTTCTCGTATTCTTCTTTGGATTTCGTCACCGTCTCAACGGAAAATCCGTTATTCGTCAGCGCCTGAATCCATCCCCGTTCGGTCAAAACACCGAACCTTTCGCAAATCTCCCTCGCATAGCTTTCCGGTCCCCACGTATATGTGCACAGAAATTCCTTCAAGAAACTCCGGCCGACCTGATAGCGTCCGTCCCCGAGATCCGTGATCTCACAACAGACATCCGTCCTGTCAAAGCCGCGGAAATCCTTCTGAAACCGGAACAGCCACTCGCTGTCCCCGGGCTTTTTAAACGAAATCACGGCCGGCACATTCTGCTGCTCCTCCTCGGTCCCCACGCCGTCCCGGATCAAAACCGTTCCGCCCGCGGGCATGATTTCGCGGCATTTCCTCAAGGCATCCTCAATCGGTCCTCCCGTAAACCTGCGGCTTTCCTCCGGACAGTAGGACGATATTTCATGCAGAATCGAGGAAAATACGACCGTGTCGTATTTTCCTTCGTTAATCGCGAGAAAATCGCCGTGAATCAGCGTAAAAGGAGCGCCTGCCTCCCGAAGGCCGTTCAGGGCCTCCGCATTCAGGTCAAGCCCGGTCAGTTCCGCTTCGGGATTTTCCGCGGAAAGGGCGTACAAAAGCACACCGCTTCCGCATCCCACATCGAGAATCCGCTTTCCCTTTCGTGCCATGATCGGCAGAAAGCCCTTCGTCGAATTCCGAATGCTTTCGGTCATGCGTTTCAAATACCGTTCGTAATTCTCCCGGTTCTGTCTGCTCAGTTCTTCAAGTCGGTTCATGACTGCCCTCTTTCGCCTGTAATTCCGCCGCTTCGGGCCACCCCGGCGCGGCAAACAGCTCTAGCCGAACATTCTGGTGCGTTTCAGCTGCGTAATGAACTCCGCATTCGAACGCGTATGCGTGAACATGTTGACGATGGCCTCGGTTGCTTCCTCGGCTCTTGCGCCGCCGAACGCCCTGCGCATGATCAGATTGGCTTCCTGCTCCACCGGAGAAAGAAGCAGATCTTCTCTTCTCGTGCTGGATTTCGGCAAATCGATGGCCGGGAAGATTCTCCTCTCGGAAAGCGCACGGTTGAGCGTCAGCTCCATGTTACCCGTGCCCTTGAATTCCTCGAATACCACGTCATCCATGCGGCTTCCGGTATCCACAAGCGCCGTCGCCAGAATCGTAAGGCTTCCGCCTTCCTTCATGCATCTGGCAGCGCCGAAGAACCGCTTCGGCATGTAAAGCGCTGCCGGATCGAGACCGCCCGAAAGCGTACGTCCGCTCGACTGGCAGGTCAGGTTGTAGGCTCTTGCAAGTCTCGTGATGCTGTCGAGAAGGATGATGACATCCTTGCCGTATTCCACCAGTCTTTTCGCATGCTCCACGGTCATTTCCGAAACACGCTTATGCTGTTCGGGAGACTCGTCGAACGTCGAATAGATGATTTCGACGTTGTTCCCCTTAATGCTGTCCTTCATGTCGGTAACTTCCTCGGGACGCTCGTCAATCAGAAGAATGATCATATGCACATCGGGATTGTTCTTCTGGACGGCTCTTGCCACGTCCTTAAGGAGTGTCGTTTTACCGGCCTTAGGCGGCGAAACAATCATGCCTCTCTGGCCTTTTCCAATCGGGGAAAGCAGGTCCACGATGCGCATCGAGGTCGGACCTCCCTCCGTCTCAAGGCGGAGTCTTTGGTGCGGAAATACGGGCGTGAGCTTATCAAAACGCTTTCTGCGTACGGAAAGCTCGGGTGCCTCGCCGTTGATCTTCGTGATGTACAAAAGGGCAACAAATTTCTCCTGCGGGGACTTGATCTTCAGGTTTCCGCACAGGATATCGCCGTTGCTGAGATTATACCGCTTGATCAGCGCGGGCGAAACGTAAATATCGTCCGGGCTCGGCAGATAGTTCTCGTTTCTGATGAAACCGAACGACTGCTCCGGCGCGATTTCAAGAATGCCGGACTTCTGAATG
>CADBTG010000224.1 GCA_902797475.1 uncultured Lachnospiraceae bacterium
ATCTGTTCGCTGTAAATATCTGCCGCATTCACGATGTCACAAACATCCCGGTATGTGAAGAAAAAGTGCACATTTGTCCCGAACAGTTTCTCCGCGACATCCGTCTGTTCGGAAAAACTGTCCCAGAAAACGCTCGGTTTCACTTTGGACATCATTTCAATCGGGTCTGCCGACAGAGGGTAATCCATCATCGTATCCGCCAGAAGTGCCAGCCCGTTGTCAAATATCGGAGCGGGCTCAAAAGTCTTCCCGTCGGTCATGACGGCAATATTATGGGTGTGCCGGTCTTCATTCAGAAAAAGGGCGTCCACCGTGAGCAGCTTACTCATATAGATTCCAAAGTTGGCAATTCCGGTAATCCGCTCCACTTGACCAGTCAATACGCGAAGCCTCTCTTCAGGGTCTTCAATCTGATACAAAACATGATGGAGGCTTTCGCCGAAAGACCTTTTATACAGGCTTTCCAGCGTAATCAGCATTCTCCCGTCCGCAAAATCACGGCTCTTGCATCCGTTATATACATTTCCGTTATACTCGATCTGCTCGACTTCATAATCCACATAATCACTCTCCGGGAGATCCGAAAACCGAAGCAGTTTGGAAACCGTATATTCCGCAAGCCCCTCATATCCCATATAATCTGCTTTATACCAAACGCCGTCGCGGCAAAACTTCAGCTGGTTGCCCTTCGAGGAGGGTCTCCCGTCATCTTTCTTTTCCTGTTCAAACAAGTGTACCATTTTTCATTAAACCGTTAAGAAGCGGCTCCCTCCTTCCTAAAGACTTAGCATGCGGTTATCGCTCTATGCGAATCCAAAAGCGGTCCCCCGCCATCCGGCCTTCCGTCTTCTCAATAATCAAAATCGGGTCATAGAACGGCAGTCCGAGTCTTTTCAATTCCAGCTTCATCTTGTCTCTTGTTTTCGGGAAGCACCGTTCCTCAAGAAACGCTTCATACTCTTCAAATGTCGGTTCCGTGTTGACCCCAAATGCCTGATAAAGCGGCTTATCCGTATAATTATATACCTTGACTTCCCTCGACACTTCATCGGCATCGATTACGGAACAAACCATGCTGTCGAAATAATACCACAGCCGGAGTCCCCTGCCCTTCGGCGGAACCTCCAGCTTCTCGACAAGTTTCGGCTGCCTTTTGAGGATTTCCGCCAGCGTCACAATCGGACCGGTGATTTCATCATTTCTCTCCCAGTTTTCCACGGTTCGTAAAGACACCCTCACAAATGCGGCAAATTCCTTTTGCGTCATTCCGAGACTCTTTCGGAGTTCCTTTACGTCCTGCCCGCTGATATGTTCATTCATTACGTAATTCTTCATATCGCCACGCCTCCTATGTGGAAAATACCACATTTTCTGCGGCAAATCAACCCGTTTTAACCACAAATTCTGCGGGTTTTGGCGATTTCATCGCATTTTTCACGACAGGAAACCCTTTGCTTGGGTCTGTTATTCCTCCCGGTCACCCCATGCGAATCTATTATATCATTTCAGTTAGCCATAGGCAACTGCCTGTTTGAGTTCCGCCGCCATTGACATCGGGTTTCATTCGTTCTATGATATATCCTAATCCGTACGATCAATCAATCCTTCGCCCGAAACCGGGCAACAGGAGGCTTTATGATTACACTTCTATCTAAGCTTTTTATAAAAAAAGACATGCCCGAGAGCAGCAAACGGTCCGCCTACGGCAAGCTTTGCGGCATCGCCGGAATCATCCTGAATCTGCTTCTGTTTGCGGGCAAATTGATTGCCGGGCTGATCAGCTCGTCCATCGCCATCACGGCCGACGCGTTCAACAACCTTTCGGACGCGGGCTCGTCCGTCGTCTCGCTTGTCTCTTTCCGCCTGTCCGAGCAGAAGCCGGATGCGGAGCACCCCTACGGACACGGCCGCATAGAGTATGTCGCAGGCCTGATCATTTCCGGTGTCATCCTCGTTATGGCATACGAGCTCATCAAGGAATCCATCGGCAAAGTCCTGCACCCCGCCGCTACCACCTGGTCGATTGTTGTCATCCTGATTCTGATTGCCTCGATCTGTGTCAAATGCTACATGGCATTTTACAACAGCAAAATCGGCAAGAAGATTGATTCCGCAACACTTCGTGCGACGGCGACCGACAGCTTAAGTGACTGCCTTGCGACGACGGCGGTTCTGATTGCCACGCTTTTGGAGCGCTTCTTCTCGTGGAAGCTTGACGGCTGGTTCGGCATTCTGGTCGGAGGCTTCATTCTGATTGCCGGCTTCAAGGCCGCCAAGGAAACCGTAAACCCTTTGCTCGGCGCGCCGCCGGAACCGGAATTTGTCAAGTCGGTTGAGGAGCTTGTCTGCGGTTTTGACGAGAACATTCTCGGCTGTCACGACCTGATTGTGCATGATTACGGCCCGGGGCGCCGGATGATTACGATTCACGCCGAAGTGCCTGCCGAGGGCGACGTGCTCGCGCTTCACGACATCATCGACAACCTGGAGCACAAGCTTTCAAAAGAGCTTTCCTGCCTTGCCACCATCCATATGGATCCGGTCGTGACGAAGGATCCGCACATCGCCGAGCTGAAGACTCAGGTTTCGGAGGTCCTTGCCTCGGTTGACCCCGAACTGACGATGCACGACTTCCGTGTCGTAATCGGCCCGACCCATACAAACCTCATCTTCGATATCGTCCTTCCCTTCCGTCTGTCCGAGCGTTCCGACGAGATTCGGAAACAGATTTGCGAGGAAGTATCCGCCCGCATCGGCTCGACCTATTTCTGCGTCATCGACGTAGACTACCGGATGAGCGCAAAGGAATGACGGCCGGGAGCATTATTTGGAACTTTTGCCGGAAAATGCCACCCACCCGTACCAACCTGACGGCGGCACATGGAACGAAATCGGTAATAATCTTGCTAAAAATACCAAGAACCGGTGCGCCGTGGTATGGTTGCAAGTAATTTACCGGTCCCCGTACCACGCGGGCGGCAATACATGGAACGAAAGCAAGAAAATACTTGCCAAAAGTTCCAACAGCTGTTGCATCATGGGACAAAAACCAATAAAACAACACCGACAATACCAACCCGGCTGCAGGAAGCGCAACGCTTCTGCATCCGGGTTATCATTTATTTCTGATGAAAATGACGTTTTTTGCAAAAAACTTCATTTTCCTCTCTGTAATATG
>CADBTG010000225.1 GCA_902797475.1 uncultured Lachnospiraceae bacterium
AACAGGAATTCCCAGCCCTGCTTCTGTGTGGCCTTAAGAGTTTTACGGACATCGTCGGCACGGTAATTCCGGCTGGCATTTTCCAGCCCGTCTGTCGTTACGACGAAGATGACGTGCTCCGGCACATCCTCCGCACGGATGTACTTATGAATGTCTTCGATATGCTTTACGGTGCTGCCGATGGCGTCAATCAGCGCCGTGCAGCCGCCGACGCGGTATTCCTTTTAGGTCATGACCGGAACCTCGGTAAGGTCGATCCGGTCGTGCAGCGTGCTGACCGTCGAATCGAATAAAACCGTCGTGACGTAAGCTTTTCCTTCAACCTTCTTCTGCTGCTCGATCATGCCGTTGAAGCCGCCGATCGTATCGCTGACAAGCGGTGCCATCGAACCGCTTCGGTCAAGGATGAATACCATCTCGGTAATGCCGTTTTTGTTTGTTGCTTTCTTCATAATTGCTTCCTCCTGATTCGGTTGTTAAGGTTTTCGTTCCTTACAACTGCATCATAAAGAAAAAATGCCGCCCGATGGTCGCTTCGCAGGCGACATCGAACGGCATTTCAAAGTCTTCATCCCAATCAGGCGCCGAGTAACGCCTGGTCATACCGGAAGAGTTCCTCATTGATTTTATAAACGTCATACTCTCCCTTTTCCACAAAGAAACGGATGATTACATCAAAAAGCGAGCTGTCGGAAAGCGCAAACCCCGCCTTCCTGAGCAGTTCCTCCGTCTCGGCCGGTCTCAGCTTAAGCGCTATGGCAAATGCGACCGCCGTCGGCTTGCTCGGCCGATAATTCCGGTCGCTTCTGATTTTTGAGAACAGCTTGCGGTCGATGCCGGCCCTGTGATAACATTCCGAATCGGTCATGCCGCTCTCATCAATCTTACGAAGAAGCATCTCCGAGAAGCTTTCATCAAGCATCTGCCGAAAATCCGGAACCTTGTCCGTCTTACCGGCAGCTGCATTGGCCATGAAGCATTCCGCAGGCTTGGCTGCTGCCCCGACGAATGCCGGCTCACAGGCTTCCTCGAAGTCGCACTCCTGTAGCTCCATAGCATTCTCAAAGACCTGCATCGGGGCGGACTGTGCCTCGGCCTTATCCCTTCGGTTCTCAATAACCGGAGACGGTGCCCCGGCCTCGTCCCTTCGGGCCTGCATCGAAGCAGACTCCATACGGGCACCCCGCTTTTTTGCGGATACCGAATGCGAAAACTTCCGTGACTCCTTCTGCACGGGCTCTTTGTAATGCGCCGCGATATAAGCGACAAGCTCGGGATTCTCCGGCGTGTCGGTTTTCTTTTTTTTGAAAAAAGCCATCTTATCCTCCCTAAAGGTCCGGGAACGCCTTACAGCTTCTCCGAATACTTATTCACCTTCTGCGTCTTATGGGAGAAATTCTTCAATTTGTCAGTGTATTCTATTATTCTACTTCTGTAGTACGTTATCTGCTTCTCATTGAGCTTTCCGGCTTCTTTCAGAGCTTCATACCGTTCCGAAAGCTCAGCGAGGTCTTCCTTCGTTGCATCGCGGTAATTGTTCGAGGCATTCAGCTTAAGCCTCGTCACAATCTTCTCCAGTTCACTGTGGGTTTCCTTTTTCAGAAAATCAAACATCACTTCACCCCCTTGCTGCCTCCGAAGGACGCGCTGTCGAGAATATTCGTGTCAAATGTGAACGTAATTGCCTGCTCTTCGCGCGCTCTCTTCTGCGCGAGAACAATCATTCTGTCAAGAAGTGTCTTATACGGCACTCCGATCGGCTCCCAAAGATAGAAGGCAAGGGAACCCGGAATCGTATTGATTTCGTTGAAATACAGCTCGCCGTTGTCCTCGTCGATCATGAAGTCGATTCGGGCAACGCCGTTACAGCCGAGCGCCTTGAAGGATTTCACGGCGAGGGAACGGATCTTTTCGCGCATTTCGGGAGAAACCTCTGCGGGAATCTTTCTCGCAACGCTAGCCATGCCCTTCTGACCGCTTCCTTTGGCATTGCTGACGTATTTATCCTCGTAGCTGAGAATTTCCTTAGTGTGCATCGGTTCTTCGATTTCCGAGGCTTCTGCGTCGTTCTCGTCGCCGAGCACGGCACAGTTGATCTCGCGGAGATTGGTGATGGCATGTTCAACCAAAACCTTAGTCGCATAACGGAAGGCGTCGTCGATGGTGCGCGTCAGTTCCTCGCGATCTTTTGCCACGCCGATTCCGACGCTCGAACCGAGATTGACCGGCTTTACGATGACCGGATATCCGAAGGTTTCCTCGACCGTATCCATCAGATACTCCATCCGCGCATAATCGGAAAGCGTATATAACCGGGCGGGAAGAAGCGGTATGTTGCTCTCCCGAAGAATTGCCTTCATGATGAACTTGTCCATGCCGACCGCGGAAGCCGTGACATCACAGCCTACAAACGGAATGCCGACCGTCTTCAGATAGCCCTGGAAACCGCCGTCCTCCACGTTCGTACCGTGCACGCAGGGAAATGCGATGTCGATCCCGACGGGCTTTGCGCCGAACAGCTTCTTCGGATACGGCTGCAGGAAGATGCTGCCGCCTTCGTTTACCAATATGACGCGCGTCGATCTCTTCAAAAGCTCCGGAATGTTCCGGTAGCTTTCAAGCTTACCGATGTCCTCTCCGATGTACATTTCGTTGTTCTTGGTCAGATAAACGGGGATTGCATCGTATTTGTCAGTGTCCATGCTGAGGTAGGCCTGAATGCCGGTAATGACCGACACCTCATGCTCTACGCTCTTTCCTCCGAACATCATTGCCACTCTTGTCTTCATAAAATCCTCCCAAACATCTCACAGAATTCCTAATAATTGTCCGGCAGATCGTTCTCCAAAAGGATGTACTTTCTGCCCTCCCCCGGAGCGGTATAAGCGAAGCTCACCGCATCGTTAAGCCGGTCGAAGATTTTCAGTTTCTCTTCCGGGAAACCGGCTGCCTTTGCGCCTTCCGCAATCGGAACGGCTCTCTTTCTTCCCACAAGGCAGATGTAATCGCAGCATTTCGCCGCGTATCCGCCGAATGCCCGGTTGAACTCTTCTTCCTTCTCTCCGAGCTCCACCATGCCGGGCGTAATCAGAATCCTCACGCCGTCAAACATCGCAAGCGTCTCAACGGCTGCCTTGCTGCCGACCGGATTCGAGTTATAAGCGTCATCGATGATCGTCACGGCACCGCGTTCAATCAGTTGCATGCGGTGTTCCACCGGCTCAAGCCTTCTGACGGGCACAATCAGGTCGGAAAGCGGAACGCCGAGTCTGTTCGCCGCGGCAATCGCGCCGACAACATTGATGACGTTGTGTCCGCCGACCAGTCTCGTGGAGAAGCTCTGCCGCTCTCCTTCGGGCGTCACGACCGTGAATTCGGTTCCGAGGGATGACACCTTAATGTCCTCCGCGCGGTATCCGTCCGACGCCCCGCCTGCGTGATACAGAATCGCTCCCGGATATTCGGGCGCCTTCGAAAGAATCGCCTCGTTATCGCCGTTTAAAAACAGCATACCGTCAGCGGGAAGCGCATCCGCAAGCTCGAACTTGGTATTTTTCACATTCTCCAATGTGAAAAATGTCTCGAGATGCTGCGGTCCGACAGAAGTGATGATGCCGTGCCTCGGGTGCACGATGTCACAGATTTCCTTAATGTCTCCGACATGCCTCGCGCCCATCTCGCAGAGGAAAATCTCATGGCCGGGACGGAGTCTTTCACGGATTGTCCGCACAACGCCCATCGGCGTATTGAAGCTTTCCGGCGTGACCAGAACCTGGTACTTTACGGAAAGAAGTTTCTCGAGATAGAACTTCACGCTTGTCTTGCCGTAGCTTCCGGTAATGCCGACAACCGTCATGTTCGCGTCGCGAAGCTTCCGCTTTGCATCCCGGATATAATGGTTTCCGACAGCCTTCTCGGCGGGCTTCATCAG
>CADBTG010000226.1 GCA_902797475.1 uncultured Lachnospiraceae bacterium
ACATGGTGGAAAATACCATCAAAAATATTCAGGGCATCACCGCTAAGACGGACAATCCGCTTGAGGCTGCCTTTGCCGCGAACCTGAAGGAACTCGGTCTTCCCGCGGAAGAAGAGGCAGAATATATCCGCCGTTACAGCGAAAAGCTCAATACGGTCGTATTTCCCACATTGAATGACATGGCGGCTAAACTCAACAGCTTTTATGCTTACTGCTCCGAAGAGCCGTTCGGTCTTTCCTCGGTAAAGGGCGGCAAGGAATATTTCGAATACTTTATGCAGGCAGGCCTCGGAACGGATATGACGGCCGATGAGGCTTTCGAATACCTGAAGAAGAAATTCGATGCGGAATACGAGGAACTGGTTGCTCTGTTCTGGAAGAATCCGAGCATTCTGATGAATCCCGTATATGACGGCTACAAGGAAACCGATGCAAATAAAATGCTGGATTCCCTGAAGGAATACATCAAGAAGGATTATCCGATCATCCGCGACACCGAATACAAGGTTTCGGATTTGCCTGAAGCACTTCGTGTTCCCGGCGTTCTGGCATATTTCCTGACGCCTCAGGTAGACAACGAAGACCGTAAGGTCATCCGTTTCAATCCCGACAACGTGGACGATCCCGTGGAATTTTTCAGTACGCTTGCACACGAGGGATATCCGGGGCACCTGTACCAGGATGAGTTCTTCTCGAGATGTGAGGGACATCATGCGATCAACAAGCTCCTTTCCTATACGGGTTATATGGAAGGCTGGGCTGTTGTGGCAGGACAGAATGCTTACAACTACATCATAGACGATCCGGATTTCGCATTCGTTTATGCCGTAAACTACAATCTGTCGATGGATCTGGCTGCCCTGGCATCGTTCGGCGTGCATTATAAGGGTTGGACCGCGGAAGATCTGGCAGAGTTCTACAAGCCTTACGGTTATCAGGAATATGCCGAAACCTTCATCGATGAAATCATCGCGGACCCGTTTGTATTCTTCCCTTATACGATCGGCAGATACCTGATGTTAGACACTCTCGAAGCACTTGAAAACAAGGGCTATACGCCTGTTGAAGCGAAGACCGCCGTTTTGAACATCGGTCCTGCAAGCTTTGAGGTAATGTGGAAGAATCTCGGACTTGATTTATAGGATATGAACGAAGAAGCCGCTTATTTATGCATTGATTTAAAATCGTTTTATGCTTCCGTGGAATGCGCGGAACGCCACCTCGATCCGATGACCACCAATCTGGTGGTCGCGGATCCGGAGCGGTCGGACAAGACCATTTGTCTTGCCGTATCCCCGTCCATGAAGGCACTCGGCGTAAAGAACCGCTGCCGTGTGTTTGAGATTCCGAAGGGCATCGATTACATCATGGCCGAGCCGAGAATGCAGAAATATATCGATTATGCGGCGGAAATCTATGGGATTTATCTGAGTCATGTTTCGCCGGAGGATATTCATGTCTATTCCGTCGACGAATGTTTTATTGATGTGACGGGCTATCGGAAGCCCTACCAAAAGAGCGCAAGGGAACTTGCGCTCATGTTTATGGAGGAGATTCAGCAAAAACTCGGAATCCGCGCTACTGCCGGCATCGGAACAAATCTGTATCTTTGCAAGATTGCCCTTGACATCACGGCCAAGCATGCCGCCGATTTCATCGGGGAACTGAATGAGGAAAGTTACAAAAGGACGCTTTGGGACCACAAGCCGCTGACGGATTTCTGGCGCATCGGCTCCGGCATCGCGAAACGGCTTGCGGATCGCGGAATTTACACGATGCGCGACATCGCCCATGCGGACGAGGATATGCTATATAAACTGTTCGGTGTGGACGCGGAGCTTCTGATTGACCATGCCTGGGGGCGGGAGAGCACGACCATACGGGACATTAAGCAGTTCCGGCCGAAATCGAGCGGCTTAAGTTCCGGTCAGGTGCTGATGCGGGATTACAAATTCGAGGAGGCCCGAATCGTCATGAAGGAAATGGTCGAAGCCATGTGCCTTGAGATGGTGAAAAAGGGTGTCATGACACGCTCGGTCTCATTTTACGCAGGCTATTCGAACAGCCTTGACGTGCCGTATTCGGGCGGAACGGCCTCGCTCCCCGAGGAGAGCAACAGCGACACCGAGTGGATTCGTGCGGTCATGGAGGTATTCGATGCGGTCATGGACCACGACCTGCCGGTTCGCAGGCTCGGCGTTTCCTGCAACAATGTGGTAAAGGACACGGGCATCCGCCAGTTAAGCTTCTTCGATACGCAGG
>CADBTG010000227.1 GCA_902797475.1 uncultured Lachnospiraceae bacterium
AGTGAAGTTGTCGCGGGGGGACGGACGCCGGAGCAGGAAGCGGATGCGGCCTTTTTGAAGGAGGCCATTACCCGCTTTGTAAAGGATCTGCCGGACGATGCAAGAAATCTTTTTCTCGGAAGATATTTCTATTTCGATTCCCTGAAGGAAACGGCGGCGTACCTTCATATGAGCGAGTCAAAAGCTAAGAGCATGCTTTTGCGCTTACGTCGCAAACTAAAGCGTTTCCTTTGTAAGGAGGGATTTATCATATGAGAGAAGAACAGTTGATTGATGCCATCGGAAAGCTGGATGCCGAGGTGTTCACCGGGATTGAGAAGCTGAGAGCGGAGAATGCCGCGAAGACGGCGGAAATCATTCCGATTCGCATGAAGAGAAGAAGCATGCGCAAATGGCTGGTGCCCGTTGCGGCGTGCCTCGTGCTGATGCTCGGCGGATTTGCCGCATATGCATCGGGTGCCCTTGACGGACTCCTTCATATCGGAACGGATGACAACGGAAACAAGACGGTTGCGTTTACGCCTCCGGAGAACATTACCGTTCCGGTCACGGAGCTTTCCGCAGATGTTCAGAACCTGACCGTACAGATGAAAGACCGGTTACAGTATTACCTGGCCGAACAGCCGCTCCCGAATGATGAAATGGTCGGAATGTTTACGACTGACCGGTCCTTTGTAACGGATCCGAATGAGGCCCGGCAACCGCAGAATACGTATTATATCGGTTATGCAGACGGCGAAAGACCGAACCTTCCGTACTCCTTCAACGTAGGACTTCCGGGGACAATCTATAAGCCTTTTAATTCGATTGCAGCGGCTGAAGCTTACATCGGTTTTGAAGGTCTTCATATGCCTGTGTTAAATGAGACACCGGTTCAGATCGGCGTGCTTGTGAAAGGCGTTAACGAAGGCGGTCTGTCAAATGCGACCCCGGATTCGGAGTTTGACATTTGCGATGTCAGTCTGTACACGAGCTATATGCCCTTCGGCAGATACACGGCGGTCAGCTCCGCCCACATTGAAACCGGAATTCCCCAGGGCGTCCGTACAATGACCTATATGGACAGCGAAAATGCCCTGCTTTCTTCGGAAACACGTACTGTCGGAAACCGTCAATTCACGGTCATGACTTATCAGGAGAATCCGGGTACCGATGAATACAGCAAGAATGTCATCCTGGTTGAGAACAGAGTTACGTATACGCTTTCGGTATACGGTTCCGAAGACTGTCCGCCTGAAACGGTTGAGCAGCTCATCACGGAATGGATGAACAGCTTCTCATAAAACCGGTAAATAATCCCACACATAAAGAATGCGTCGACTGCTTTTGGCAGCCGGCGCATTTTTCATGGCATTTTTCATGACCTGACAGCGGTCAGATGGTCGAGATGCCCAGCGTTACCTCCTCAAGGACATCGAGCAGGAGGCGTACGGTGTCAAGCGAGGTCAGCATCGCAATTCCCTGCTGGGCCGCACACCGGCGGATGGCAACGCCGTCACCGTAGTGGATGCCTGAGAGGATGGCACGCGTGTTGATGATGTAGCTGACATAACCCGCGCGGATGGAATCCAGCACTTCATCGCTGTGCTCACTCGGCTTGCGGCGGATTCTCGTGCGGATGCCGTGCTCACGGAGCACTTCGCCGGTCAGCGTCGTCGCCTCGATGTTGAAGCCCATATTGTAGAAACGGCGAATCAGCGGAACGACTTCCTCCTTATCCTCGTCGGCAACGCTTACAAGCACGGTGCCGTAGTTTCGAAGCGTCAGACCCGATGCAATCAGCGCCTTGTAGGCTGCGCGGTGAATCCGTTCGTCATAGCCGATGGCTTCGCCGGTCGACTTCATCTCGGGAGAGAGGTAGGCGTCCATGCCGCGAAGCTTGGAAAATGAGAACGACGGCACCTTTACGTAGTAGCGCTTCTTCTCTTCGGGGTACAGACAGTCGATTCCCTGCTCGGAAAGAGAATGGCCGAGCATGACGAGAGTTCCGATATCGGCGAGGCTGTAACCGGTTGCCTTCGAAAGGAACGGAACCGTTCTCGAGGAACGGGGATTGACCTCGATGATGTACACATTTTCCTCACTGTCGACAATGAACTGAATGTTGAACAGTCCGACGATTCCGATGCCGAGGCCGAGCATTTCGGCGTAATGCAGAATCGTCTTTTTCACGTTGTCGGAAAGCGTGTAGGGCGGATAAACGCTGATTGAGTCACCGGAGTGGACGCCGGTCCGCTCGACGAGTTCCATGATGCCGGGAACGAAGACCTTCTTTCCGTCACAGACAGCATCGACTTCGACTTCCTTGCCGCGGATGTAGCGGTCCACGAGAACCGGTTTGTCCTGATCGATTTCCACGGCGCTCTTCAGGTATTCCCGAAGCGTTTCCTCCTTCGAAACAATCTGCATCGCACGGCCGCCGAGAACAAAGCTCGGGCGGACTAAGACGGGATAGCCGATTTCCCCGGCTGCCTTAACGCCTTCTTCGATGCTTGTCACGGCTTTTCCTTTCGGCTGCGGGATTCCGAGAGAGAGCAGCAGATGTTCAAACTGATCCCGGTCCTCCGCACGGTCGATTGCCGCGCAGTCGGTTCCGATAATCTTAACGCCGCGCGCAGAAAGGGAATCGGCCAGATTGATTGCGGTCTGCCCGCCGAGTGTTGCGATGACGCCTTCGGGCTTTTCGAGCTCGATGATATTCATGACGTCCTCGGTGCACAGCGGCTCGAAATAAAGCTTGTCCGAGCAGGTGTAATCCGTCGATACGGTTTCGGGGTTATTGTTGATGATGATGGCCTCGTAGCCAGCGGAACGAATGGTCTTTACGGCATGCACGGTCGAATAATCGAACTCCACGCCCTGACCGATTCGAATCGGGCCGGAGCCGAGCACGATGATTTTCCTGCGCCCGGAGATGAGCGACTCATTTTCCTCCTCATAGGTGGAGTAAAAATACGGCACGTAGCTTGCGAACTCGGAAGCGCACGTATCAATCATCTTGTAGACCGGAAGGATGCCGGCTTTCTTTCTCAGTTCAGATACCGCAAGCTCGGTTTTACCCCAGAACTTCGCAATTGTTCCGTCGGAAAATCCCATGCGTTTCGCTGCCCGTAAAACGGAAGGATCGTCGGGATGACTGGCCAGTTCCCGCTCGATCGTAATGATGTTTTGAAGCTTACGAAGAAAGAAACGGTCGATTTTCGTCGCCTCAAAAATCGTGTCGATATCGCAGTTCAGCCTTAACAGCCGGGCAATCGCATAGATGCGGTCGTCGGTACCGATATGGATGTAGGTGAGCAGTTCCTCACGGCTCATATCGTCAAATTTGGCCATATAAAGGTGCTTCGTGCCGATTTCGAGAGAGCGGATGCCCTTTAAGAGACTTTCTTCGAAGCAGCGTCCGACACTCATCGCCTCACCGGTTGCCTTCATCTGTGTCGAGAGGGAATTATCGGCGTCGTTGAATTTGTCAAAGGGGAAGCGCGGCATCTTCGTGACAACATAGTCAAGAGCCGGCTCAAAGGATGCCGGGGTGTTGGCAAGCCTGATTTCATCAAGGGTCATGCCGACGCCGATCTTCGCGGAAACGCGCGCAATCGGGTAGCCGCTTGCTTTCGATGCGAGGGCGGAAGAGCGGGACACGCGGGGATTTACCTCGATGACATAGTATTGAAAAGAATTCGGATCAAGGGCAAACTGCACGTTGCAGCCGCCTTCGATTTTAAGCGCGCGGATGATGCGAAGCGCGCTGTCCCGAAGCATATGATATTCCTTGTTCGTAAGCGTCTGGGAGGGGCACACGACTATCGAGTCGCCGGTATGGATGCCGAAGGGATCGAGGTTCTCCATGTTGCAGACCGTGACGGCGGTATCGTTTTGGTCCCGGATTACCTCGTATTCGATTTCCTTATAGCCTTTGATGCTTTTCTCAATCAGAACCTGCGAAACGGGAGAGAGGGCAAGACCGTTTTTAAGAAGCGGCAGCAGTTCCGCCTCGTTATCGGCAAATCCGCCGCCGGTGCCGCCTAAGGTGAAGGCCGGCCGTAAGACAACCGGGTAGCCGATTTCCGAAGCAATCCGAATGCCTTCTTCTTCATTGGTCGCGATATCGGAGGGAAGTACGGGCTCGCCGAGTTCCTCGCATAATTCTTTAAACAGTTCGCGGTCTTCGGCACGCTCAATCGAACGGCTGTCGGTGCCGAGAAGCTCGACGCGGCATTCCTGTAAGACGCCCTTTTTGGCAAGCTGCATCGCAAGGTTTAAGCCGGTCTGGCCGCCGATACCCGGAAGCAGCGCGTCCGGCCGCTCATAACGGATGATTTTCGCAATGAATTCGAGGGTCAGGGGCTCCATGTAAACCTTATCGGCAATCGTTGTGTCGGTCATGATGGTGGCCGGGTTACTGTTACAGAGAATGACTTCGTAGCCTTCCTCCTTAAGAGCAAGGCACGCCTGGGTTCCGGCGTAATCGAACTCGGCCGCCTGTCCGATGACAATCGGTCCGGAGCCGATGATTAATACTTTTTTGATGTCAGTCCGCTTCGGCATATTGCGCCTCCATGTAGTTAAGGAATCGGTCAAACAGATAGGTGCTGTCCTGCGGCCCGGGGGAACTCTCGGGGTGGTACTGCACGCTGAAGGCGAGGTCTTCAATGCACGAAACGCCTTCCACGGTGTTATCGAGTATGTTTCGGTGCGTGACCGAAAGACCGGTTCCCGCAAGGCTTGCCTCGTCAACCGCGTAGGAGTGGTTCTGTGAGGTGATTTCAATTCTTCCGGTTAACAGGTCGCGGACCGGATGGTTTCCGCCTCTGTGGCCGAAGAGCAGTTTATAGGTTTTGGCGCCGTAGGCAAGGGAGAGAATCTGATGGCCAAGGCAGATTCCGAAGATCGGAAGCTTCCCGATCAGCGCCTTTACGGTTTCAATCG
>CADBTG010000228.1 GCA_902797475.1 uncultured Lachnospiraceae bacterium
ATTCGATCTGGATCGAGGACGACACACCCGTAAATGATGCGTTCCTTTCCCGCTGCGGCCTGTACTATCGTTCTTCGGTCATGAGAGCCCATCTGCCGGCTGAATCGACGATTCAGAAAATCAATGACTGGGTAAACGAGCACACAAAGGGACGTATTGAAAAGATTCTCGATAAAATCGACGATGATGCGGTAATGGTTCTGTTAAATGCCATAACATTTGACGGAAAATGGGAGGAGACCTTTAATTCGGGCTCCACCAACGATCAGGGCGAGTTCTACACGGCGAACGGCGAAAAGAAAACCATGGAGATGATGTTCGGCGGGGCAGACCGGTACTTCGAAGATTCGGACATGATTGGAATGGAGAAGGACTACAGGGACGGTTACTGCTTCCGGGCATATCTTCCGAAGGAAGGAAAGACGGTCCGTGACATTATCGGTAAGCTTGCCGAATCGCAAAATCTGCCTTATCAGGGCGCTTCGGAGATCAATCTTCTGATGCCGAAATTCAAGGGCGAAACGACGCTTCCGCTTGAGCAGACACTGCAGACAATGGGCATGAAGGCGGCGTTTTCTCCTTCGTCATCGGATTTCTCCGAGATGTCCTCCGTGCCGGGCATATATGTCAGCAAGGTGCTTCAGAAAACCTATATCAAGGTTGATGAAGAAGGCACCGAGGCTGCTGCGGTAACCGCGATTGTTGCGAACACGGAGAGCTATGACCCTCAAAGGATTGTGCGTAATGTATATCTGGATCATCCGTTCATTTATGAAATCGTCGACACGAATAGCGGAATCACGCTTTTCACCGGCGTATTTGAAGGATAAGCAGTTTGCGTGAGGGGAAAGACGAAAACTGCCGGTAAGACCCGCCTGCGGTTGACGGAATGTGCTTTCGGGGGTATACTGTAGACGTTCGATTCACTATGGTTTTGGCTGTTTGCAGACCGTTTACAGGAGACGTTTCATGAACCCGAGCCGATTACAACAGGAGGATAATGTTCGCCGTATTCTTCAGCAATACGGAGACTTGCTGTACCGAATGAGCCTGTCTATCGTCGGTAATTCTGCCGATGCCGAGGACATGGTTCAGGATACGCTTGTCACCTGGCTTTCGGAAACCCCTGATTTTCCGGACGAGGCACATGAAAAGCAATGGCTTGTGAAGGTTGTAAGAAACAACAGCCTGATGCTTATAAGAAAGAGAGAGAACCGTGACAGAATCCTTTCCGAGCAGGCCAAAGTCAGTGTCGGCAGGGATGCGGATTACGGCATTCTGGATGTTTTATATACGCTTCCCGACAAATACAAAGCAGTTCTGTTGCTGTTTTATGTCGAGGAGTACAGTGTTGAAGAGATTGCGACAGTTTTGAAGAAATCGGTTTCGGCTGTAAAAATGCGGCTGAAACGCGGACGGGAGATGCTTTCCGAACGATACAGGGAGAAAGAACATGAAGGCTGAAGATTTGTTAAAACAGGCCATGAGCGAGCAGAAGCTTTCCGACGAAGCCAGGGAAAGAATCCTTTCCGGGGCTTTGAAAAGCGTGCCCGAAAATGCTCCCGAAGCAAACAAAAAACCTTTCTTCAATTTGCTTCTGATAAGGCGTCTGGCTCTCGGAGCATGTGCCTGCCTTGTTCTGATTGTGGCTGTTCATGTCATGAGCACAATCTTCTCCGGTGATAAGAAAGAGGCCGACAGTTCTGCAAAAGAGGATGCAGTTTCTGCCGTAAATGAGGAAGTGAAGACCCCTTCGGTTGCTACTTCCCCGCTGAATATCGAAGGCGATGCCACGCCGAACAAGAATGATTCCGCTCCTAAGGGAGAAAACCGGTTTTACATGATTCGGGACGGCTCGGTAGTATCCGTGCTTCCGAAGTCGGAGAGCGCGAGCTTTGAGAGCCTGTCGGATTCCTGGTTTGAGCCGGTGGAAGAATACATTGAGGACCTTAACGTGCCGGCCTCGTATATTCTGTATGAAATCAGTCGGGAGAACGGAACGATTCACGCGATTCTGATTCCGTGCGAACCGGATATTCTGTCAGAGAAGAAAGCAGAGGATTATAAAGACTGTGAGCTTCTCGAGATCTCCGGTGAACCTGCGGTAATCCCGTCCGGCGCGATTTCGCTGATTCTTGAACGGGACCCCGCAAGCGGAGAATACAGGATTATTTCCGCCGAGAAAAAGAATTAAAGACGACAACCCGAAAATGCCGTATTGCAATATGCAATGCGGCATTTCTTTATGCATTCCGCCTTGCTATTTTTCATAATATTTGGTATAATATACGCATATTGGAGTAAAATGCCATCCGTAAAGAAGGAGGTCTTAATAGATGAGCAAAGAGAACGAACCGGTATACGGCGTAAAGCTGAATCCGGAGGGAATGGACGGACATGTTCAGATTGCCAATGATGTCATCGCTTCCGTTGCCGCTTTGGCTGCAACCGAGGCTGAGGGAGTGGCTTACATGTCGGGCAAAGTCACGAAGGAAAGAATCGGCAAGATCGGCATTAAGAATTTTTCAAAGGGAGCCAAAATCGGCGTTCAGGACGGTGTCGTTAACGCAGAGCTGTCGCTGGTTGTTCGATACGGTTACAGCATTCCGAAGGTTTCCAAGTCCGTTCAGGAGAGAGTCAGAACGGCGATTGAAGGAATGACAGGGCTTACGGTTGCTCGCGTGAACGTGCATATCGTCGGCGTGGACATTGAAAAGGCGTAATAGAACGGAACTGCATGGGAAGGGACGGACTACGCCGGAGCTTCCCATTTTCCTTTTTCATGAAGTAAGGAGTTAACAATCGTGATGGAAGAAAAAGACACGATTCAGGTGACGAAGATGAGCCGGTCCGCAAGGCGTGAACAGGTATTTGTCGCTTTGTTCATCTCGGGTTTTTACGAAGTTTCGGAAACGGATGAGGCACTCTCGAATTATTTCGACATGCAGGACTATTCCGACGAAATCCGGGACAGCATCTTAACACGTTACCGGGCCGTAAAGGAGCAGGAAGGAACAATCGATTCCCTGCTTTCCGGGCTGGCTGTCGGCTGGGATTTAAGCCGTATGGGACGCGCGGAAATCAATATCTTAAGACAGGCCGTATATGAGATCCTGTTCGATGAGGATATTCCCGAAAAGGTCGCCGCGAACGAAGCCGTGGAACTGGCTAAAAAGTACGGCGGCACAGAGGCGTCGGGCTTTGTAAACGGCATTCTCGGAAAGGTTATTCGGAAGAATCATGAATCCGATATTTAGCGTTACACAGCTTACGCTTTATCTGAAAAATCTGTTCACAAGAGACGAAACCCTCGCAAGACTGATTGTGGAGGGAGAGGTCTCGAACTGCAAATACCATTCCTCCGGGCATTTGTATTTTACATTAAAGGACAGCGGGGGACAGTTGAAGTGCGTTATGTTTGCTTCCGCAAGAGTGAAGGGACTTTCCTTCCCGATGAAGGAGGGAGATAAGGTCCAGGTGCTCGGCAGGGTCTCCGTTTACGAGCGTGACGGAAGCTACCAGATGTATGCTGACCGGATTGTTCTTTCGGGACTCGGAGAGCTCTATGAGCGATATGAGCAGCTGAAGAAGAAACTTGCGGCGGAAGGGCTGTTTGACGCAGCACACAAAAAGCAGATTCCGCCTTATCCGAAGAAGATCGGAATCGTTACCTCGAGAACAGGTGCCGCATTGCAGGACATCTTAAGCATCCTGCACCGGAGAAACCCTTACGTCCAGCCGGTTCTCGCACCGGCGACGGTTCAGGGAGAAGGCGCAGGCGAAAGCGTGATCCGAAGCCTTAAGCTTTTGATGCGCGAGGATGTCGATGTCATCATTGTCGGGCGCGGCGGCGGTTCGATCGAGGATTTATGGGCATTTAACGAGGAAGATGTGGCACGCGCGGTTTACGAATGCCCGATTCCGATCATATCCTGCGTCGGACATGAAACCGACACGACGATTATCGATTATGTTGCGGACCTTCGCGCACCGACGCCGTCGGCAGCGGCGGAGATGTCGGTAAGACTTGCCGAGGAAACTGAGGCCTGGTTCGCGGACTGTCACTCAAGGCTTACGTGGGCCATGACGGACGCAATCGAGAAGAAGCGTGAGAAAGTACAGTATATGCTGCGCCTTCTGGCTTCGGAGAAGCCGGACCAGAGAATACAGAGGCGTCGCGAAAAGGCTTTGCAACTAAGGAAGGATTTGAAAGCTTCCATGGCCGGCGTGATGCAGCAGATCAAACACCGGCTGACGCTTGACGCGGCAGCGCTTGAAAGCGTTTCGCCGCTTAAAAAGCTCGGAAGAGGTTACGGATTCGTTGCAGAGGAAGACGGTACCCCGATTACTTCGGTTACAAAGAAGAAACCGAATGATCGGATTCGTGTCATCCTCGGTGACGGGGAACTGATTTCGGAAGTGAAAGAGGTGAATCCATATGGACGGGAATAAGGATATTTCTTTAGAAGAACGCATGCAGAAAACAGAAGACATCCTTCGCAGGATGGAAACGATGGAACTGACGCTCCAGGAATCCTTTAAGCTTTACCGCGAAGGAATGGAGGAGCTTCAGAAATGCAGCGAGATGATTGACTCTGTGGAGAAACAGCTGCAGATTATCGAGGAAGGCGGAAATACAGATGAGTGATCCGGCATTTTCGGAGAAACTGAAAGAGAAAACCGGGCAGGTAACAGAGGTCGTAAGTGGCTTTCTGCCGGAAGAGGAAGGACGCCAGAGAATTCTCTTTGAGGCCATGAATTACAGCGTTCTGGCCGGAGGAAAGAGGCTTCGCCCCATGCTGATGCAGGAAACTTACCGCTATCTCGGCGGAAGCAGAGAACGGGAAGCCGATCTGCTGCATCCTTTCATGGCAGCGATGGAAATGATTCATTCCTATTCGCTTGTACATGACGATCTGCCTGCCATGGACAATGATATGTACCGACGAGGCAAGCTGACTACCCATGCGGCTTACGGACATGCGGTCGGAATACTGGCAGGCGACGGACTTTTGAATCTGGCTTACGAAACGGCCCTTCGGGTTAAGCCTGTCGGAGCGGTCGAGAGGGACTGCGTATTTCGTGCGATGAAGGTACTGACCGGCAAGGCCGGCGCTTACGGAATGGTCGGAGGACAGACGGTTGACGTAATCGGAACCGGAAAGAGCTTTTCCGAAGAAGAGCTTTTATTCATCTACCGGCTGAAGACAGGAGCCCTCCTTGAAGCTTCGATGATGGTCGGCGCGATTCTTGCAGGCGCCGATGAGGAGACGGTTCAGACTATGGAGCACGTAGCTGCGGATGTCGGACTTGCTTTCCAGATTCAGGACGATATTCTCGATGTGACCAGTACCGTTGAGGAACTCGGAAAAGCCGTATTCAGTGATGAAAAGAATAAGAAGACCACTTATGTTTCGCTGTTCGGAATAGAAGAATCCGGACGGACCGTGGAGCTTCTTACCGACAGAGCGCTTAAGAGGCTGTCCGAAACCTCGACCGGCACGGAAGAGGACGGATTCCTCAGGGAACTTTTGCTGTCCCTGGTACACAGAACAAAATAGGAGTTATGTTTGCTTAAGATTCCATGAGCACTTTACTTGACAGAATAAACAAGCCCAATGACATTCAGAGCATACCGGAAGAGCAGCTGCCCCGTCTTTGCAAGGAAATCCGACGCCATATCATTCGTGCGGTCAGCAAAAACGGCGGGCATCTTGCGAGCAACCTGGGTACCGTGGAGTTAACTGTAGCGTTACACCGCTTTTTGCATTTTCCGGAGGATAAACTCATATTCGATGTCGGGCACCAGTGTTATACGCATAAGATTCTGACCGGACGGAAGGAAGAACTGCTGAGCCTTAGAACCGAAGGCGGCATCAGCGGCTTTCCGAAGAGGAAGGAAAGCAACTGCGACGTAATCGATTCCGGACACAGCTCGACGTCCGTAAGCATTGCTTCGGGACTTGCGATGGCACGGGATTTGAAAGGGGAGAATACCCGGATTGTTGCCGTCATCGGAGACGGCTCGCTTTCCGGCGGACCCGCCTATGAGGCGTTGAACAATGCAGGAAGGTTCAAGACCAATCTGATTATCATTTTGAATGATAATGCGATGTCGATTTCTCCGAATGTCGGCGGCATGGCCAATTACTTAAGAACCGTCCGCATGAGCGCGAAATACATCGACTTTAAGGGAAATGTCGAGCAGGCACTGAATCGTACCGCAGTCGGCGCAAAGCTCGCGAAGAAGCTTCAGAAGATGAAGGCTGCGGTTCGTTCGATTGTTGTTCCGGGCGAATTCTTCACCGAGATGGGGCTCACGTATTACGGCCCCGTTGACGGGCATAACATAGCCGAAATCGAGCGTGCCCTGCAGGCCGCCGAGAAGATTGACGGCTCGGTTATCATTCATGCGATCACGCACAAAGGAAAAGGATACCGCTTCGCCGAGCAGGAGCCGAGCCGGTTCCACGGAATTCCTCCGTTCGACCCCGGAAACGGTCGTCCGTTTAAGAACGTTCGCAAAGAGAATTATACCGATATCTTCCGCGACGAAATCGTGAAGATCGCGCAGAAGGATCCGTCGGTGCTTGCCGTTACGGCGGCCATGTCCGACGGCACGGGACTTGACCTGTTTCAGAACCTCTTCCCGAACCGGTTCTTTGATGTCGGGATTGCGGAAGGACATGCGGCCTCCTTTGCCGCAGGACTTTCCTTAGACGGAATGCACCCGGTGCTTGCCGTTTATTCTACGTTTTTACAGCGCGCCTATGACGAGATCATGGAGGATATCTGCCTGAATGACCGTCCGGTGACGCTTGCCTTGGACCGTGCCGGAATTGTCGGCGCGGACGGGGAAACGCATCAGGGCGTCTTTGATA
>CADBTG010000229.1 GCA_902797475.1 uncultured Lachnospiraceae bacterium
AGGAGTGCAGTAGGAGCACAGCAGGAGTGCAATAGGAGTGAAACACCGGCTACCGCCCCGCTGTTATTCCACCTGCCGCGGAATATGTTTCCTCTGATACATCGCGTACAGGCAAAATGCGGTCAGGCAGCAAACGAGGTCGGCTGTCGGGGTCGCGATGACAATGCCGTAGACGGCGGAGAACAGGCAGAAGAGGAACATCAAAGGAATGTCTAAAAAGCCCTTTCGCAAAACGGCGAGAAGGAATGCGTTCTTCCAGCGGCCGACAGCCTGGAAGAACGAAATGAATGTATAGGCACAGGCGGAGAACGGCGCGCCGATGCAAAGAATCCGAAGGAAACGCATGCCGAGCGTTAAGGACTCGCCCGGTCTTACGAAGAAGCCGACGAGCGGCTTTGCGGCAAGAAGGCAGGCAAGCATGCAACTGATTCCGATGGTCAGCGCAATCATGACGGTATCCTTAATGACCCGTTTCATGCGTTTGAAATCGCCGGCAGCGTAATTATATGCAATCAGAGGAAGCACGCCCTGCGTGAGACCGCGAACCGTTGCGTGCGCAAGCATGTTAATCTTCTTGGCGACACCGAGACCGGCCTGCGCAGCCGTGCCATTTGCCATCATCAGCCGGTCTAAGCAGGCATAGGAGATATTCTCGAAAAGCGTCATGATGCACGCGGGAAGTCCCGTGCTCAGAATGCTTTTCGCCGTCCCCCGCTCCGTATGAAGCGGCAGACGGAACGAAAGCACGGAAGCCTTCCGGCGCCTTAGTTGCAGCGCAAGCATGATGGCAAATGCCATCCAGTTCGAAACCGCAGTGGCAATTGCCGCCCCGAGTACTTCATGCCCTTCGGGAAGAAGAACGAACATGAAGACCGGGTCCAAAATGATATTAAAAATGCTGCCGCAAACAATCCCGATGCTCGCATCCATGCTGCGGCCTTCGCTTCGAAACAGATGCGCAGTGACCATATTTAGCGAGGTACCGAGACCGCCCAGACCTACCGTGATGAGCATGTATTCGGTTGCGTATCTATGCACCTCGGGGTCTCCGCCGCCGAGAATGTCAAGAAACGGATGCCGAAACAAAACGGCAGCGAGAATATATAAGACGGTTAGTCCGCCGCATCCCCAAAACGAAAAAGCGCAGGCTTCCCCCGCGCTTTTTTGATTTCCTCCGCCGAGACTGCGGGCCGCCTCCCCTGCACCGCCCACGCCGAACAGATTGGCAATCGCGGAAAGGAACATGAAGGCAGGAAGGCATACTGTTACGGCCGCCAGTTTCGCATCGGATCCGCTCAATCCGATGAAAAATGTGTCGGCCATATTGTAAATCACCAGAATGACCTGCCCGACAATTGTCGGAAGGGCCAGCCGGGCAATCGCATTCGGTACCGGTTCCCGTTCAAAAACGGTTGCTTCGCTGTCGTTTCTCATCGTTTCTTCCGTTTCAAATCCGCATCTTTGATGCGGATGATTTTCCTATAGTAAACACCGAAAATGTCACATTTGTCAATATATAATGAAATCGGAGCCGCGGAGGAAAGGCACAATCGGGCAAGATTCGTTTTGACTTTTTGCCCTGCGCGGATTACAATCAAAGGAGAGTGTGAGGACGATTTCCCAAAAGGAGCAATGCATGAAAATCATTCATACAGCTGATGTTCATCTGGATGCGAAGTGCGTGCGGCATTTTCCGCCGAAGCAGGCGAAAGAGCGCCGTGACGAGCTTTTGCTGACCTTTCTTGCGCTGATCAAAACGGCTGCGGAGCAGGGTGTCGAGGCCATCATCATCGCGGGCGATCTGTTCGACGGCGTGAAGGTCTCCGCGACGGCAAGAGATGCCGTGCTTTCGGCGTTTAAGAACAACAGTGAAATCACATTTTACTATTTGTGCGGCAATCATGACGCGCTGAACCCGGCCGAGCTGTTCGGAGAGATTCCGACAAATGTGAAACTCTTCGGGAACGGCTTTACAAGCTATGAACTGAACGGACGCGACGGTGAAAAAGTCGTGATTACGGGCGCGGAGGCGGTCGGAACGGATGCGGCAGCGCTGGCGTCGTCCCTGATTCTTGATCACACGAAGTGCAACATCGTCGTGCTTCACGGGCAGGAGACCGCAGGAAGCGGCGCAGGGGAGAAGGAAGTGATTCCGATTAAGAGTTACCGGAACCGCGGAATTGATTATCTGGCGCTCGGGCATATTCATGCGCCGAAGGCGGAGAAGCTGGATGCCAGGGGAACCTATGCCTATTGCGGATGTCTGGAAGGCCGCGGTTTTGACGAATGCGGCGTGCACGGGTACCGCCTTCTTAACGTGCATAACGGGCAGATTACGGAGGAATTCGTACCGTTCGCAAGAAGAACCATGTGGGAGCTGTCCGTGCCGGTTACAGGCCTTTCCGACTCCGAGGAGATTATCAAAAAAGCAAGAGAAGCCGGTGCGGAACAGGGCATTAAGCATGAGGACATGGTTAAGCTTGTCCTCTGCGGAGAAAAGGACGTGGATGCCGAGACCGACACGGAATATATCGGAAAGACGCTTAGTGAGGACTGGCATTTTGTGAAGGTTACGGACCGAACGACGGTATATACGGACTATACAAAATACCGTCTCGACCCGACGCTTCGGGGAGAGTATGTCCGTAGCATCGAGGAAGCCGTTTCGAAAGGAGAACTCACAAGTGAGGAGGCAGGTAAGATGATCCGGCTCGGTGTGAGAATCCTTTCGGGAGAGGAGCAGCTGTCATGAGAATCCTCCATATTCATATCGAAAATTTCGGCAGACTCAAAGACTGTGATATCACATTTGACAGGGGCTTAAATGCGGTCGTTCGTGAAAACGGCTGGGGCAAGACGAGCCTTGCGGCATTCATCCGTGCCATGTTTTACGGGCTCGAGGGCGAGCGGAAGCGTGACCTTAAGGAGAATGAACGGCTTCGTTACCAGCCCTGGAACAAAGGTCATTTCGGCGGCTCAATGAAGTTCGAGGCCGGTGGAAAATGCTACATCGTCACGAGAGATTTCGGTGCAAAGGACAGAAACGAAGGCTTCCGGCTGCAGGACGCCGTGACGCTTCTTGACAGCACCGATTATTCGGAGCGGCTTGGTGAAGAACTGTTTCATATCGACCGGGAAGCATTCGGAAGAACGGCATTTCTCAATCATGCCTCGGTACTCTATAGCGGTGGCGGAAGTCTGCCCGGAGACGGAGAAGGCACGGAAGCGGGTGCGGAAGACCTGAATCGCTACGGCATTGCGGACGCGAAGATGAAGAATTATCTGAATGAGAATTCGCCTACCCGCAAGACCGGGAAGCTTTGCCAGAAAAAGGAAGAAATCAGGGAGATGGAGCAGGAGCTCAAAAGACTTGCTCCGCTTAAGGAAAGAATAACCGGGCTTCAGGCGGGACGCACGCAGGATGAGGCAGAGCTCAGAAATGCAGAGGAAGAACTTAAAAATATCCGGGCCGAACAGAAGACGCTTGCGGCATTCCGAACCGAGGCGCTGATTGAGCGTCAGAGGGAAGAACGGAAAGCCCATAAGGAGCAGTGCCTCGCGGCCGTATCGCAGACCGAAAAGGAATTCCGCGGCGTGATTCCGTCGGAAGATGCCATTAGAGATGCCAAAGCGGACGCCGAGAAGGTTCGGAGCACCGACTCGCTTTTGCGGGAGGAGACCGGACCGAATCCGAGATTCCTCGCGCTTTCGGAGTATTTTGAAAACGGAGTTCCGGACGACGGGGAGCTTACAGAACAGATACAGATCAGAAATGAAATCCAGGATATCGAACGGGACGAAAAGGTGCTTCGGGAGCGTCTTACCAAAGAGCGCGACCGGGAGAAACTTCTGTCGGAGCAGGCACAGGATCAGAGCAGGAGCGACGTAAGCGCGAGCATGCCGTGGCCGGTTGTGGCGGGTATTTTCTTCGTTGCGGCGACAGCCATGACGGTCGGGCTGGTCTTTCATATGTTTCCGAAGAAAGCAGGCAATATCGTTACGGCCGGCATAGTCATAACATTTGCCATAGCCCTGATCGGTCTTTGGGAGGCTTTTCGAAAAGGCAACGCCGCAAAAGCGGAGAGAGCGATGCACGCGAAGCGGCTCGAGGAATGCCGCGTGGCAGCAGATGAACTTGAGCAGCAGACCGAAGAGCTTCTTGCCGTGAAAGAGGAGAAAAGGAATGCCGTAGCGGGCTTCCTCAAAGCATGGGGAAAGTCTGCCGGTGAAGACGGGGAAGAAGCCCTTCTTTATGAAATGAAGAGCCGCGCGGAGGAATACCGCTCGCTTGCCGCTTTGGAGGAAGAAAGGGCGGAAAAGCATGCAAAACGTGTTCGCGAGAAAAGCGAGACAGAGGATTCGCTCAGGCAGAAGCTTTCCGCGATGGGTGCGCCCGAAGAACTTATGAGCCTTCGGGATGTGACGGATGTCCTGAACTGGCTTTCCGAAACAGGCGGGAGACTGATTCGCCTGGAAAATGAGAAAAAGCAGGCCGGGGAAGCGGAGGAAAGACTCGTCGCATTTGCCAAAGAGCATCCCGAGAAGCCCGGGCAGATCCTGCTTTGTGAGGAGCAGCTTGCGGAGAGGGAACGTGACCTGAACGCCGGCGAGGCGGCGGCTTCCGAGCGGGAACGCGCACTTCGGGAGGCTCTTTCGGCAAGAAACCGCGAACTTTCCGACGCCTATACGGACGAGGATGCCCTTCTCGATGTTTCGGAGCGGCTTGCAGGTGAGAAAGAAGCTTATGCCGAGGCCGAAGAGGCTTACAAAATCGTCAAGAAGACGCAGGAATACCTTTCTGCGGCAAAGGACCGCTTCACGGCGCGTTTCATGGAGCCGATTAAAAGCGCTTTTGACCGTTACTATGCCCTTCTTTGCGGAAGGGAGGACGGCGGTGAGGAGTTTCGGATTGATGCCGGGCTTCGCATCGAGCGGAAGGAAGAAGGCGCGTTTCACGATGCCGAGGCGCAGAGCGACGGTTATGCCGACATGATCGGGCTTTGCATCCGGATGGCGATTCTTGATGTGAAATTCACAAGGGAGAAGCCGCCCGTCATAATGGACGATCCGCTTGTCTATCTTGACGATGCGCATCTGTCAGGGGCGAAGGAGTTCCTGCAGAAGATTGCGGACAGTTATCAGGTCATTTACCTGACATGCCGCGGGGACAGAGCCTGAACAGAAAGGATACTCCATTGACACTTCTTTCTGCCATGTCTTACAATGAGACTGTTTAAGTACTTTTCAATCATTTTGTAGGAGAGTAAAGCATTCATGAGTAAACCGGTAATCAAAAAGGAGCAGGTCAAGACGCTTTGCGATGCAAAGTACATCCGGCTCTATGATCTGCAATATGCGGAAGGAAAACATTATTTCGATGCGACGAGGCGGGAGGCGGATAAGATTGTTGCCGTGAAAAATGACGACGAATTCCGTTCGATGCTCCCGGACGCCGTTACGATTGCGGTCATTCTGCATTTGCCGGATGAGGAACCGAAGCTTCTTTTGAACTACGAATACCGTTACCCTGTCGGTCAGTTTCTGTTAAGTCCCATAGCCGGACTTTTAGATCCCGAGGATGCGGCGGAGGAGGATCCTCTCCGTGCGGCCGCAACACGGGAAATTTTTGAGGAAACCGGCATTACGATGCAGGAGAGCGACCGAATCACGGTGTTGAATCCGTGTGCTTTTTCATCGCCCGGAATGACCGATGAGAGCAACGCTTTTCTGGCAGCAGACATATG
>CADBTG010000230.1 GCA_902797475.1 uncultured Lachnospiraceae bacterium
ATGCCACTCCGGCCAAATACCCGAGAGGCGGCGGCAAACCGATGAAGCAACCGATCGGCGTGAAGAAGTGAAGTACAAATGTTTCACGTGGAACATTGTGATGAGTAGGAGATGGTGTTTCCTTGAGGGAACGCATACACATGGACAGTAGAGGCGACAGACGGAACGGTGATTCCAATCTGCCGCCTGTTTTTATCTGCTTACCTGCGCTTCGCGCAGGTAACATGGGCATTCGCTTATCACTCCGTTTCACGTGAAACATCTGTACTTCACTTCTTCACGCCGATCGGTTGCTTCATCGGTTTGCCGCCGCCTCTCGGGTATTTGGCCGGAGTGGCATGGGTCTTAGTTGCAACAACCATCTTCCGCGGAAGATCGCTCTGCGGAATCGAATAGGTGAGAACCTCAACCTTCCTGCAACCAAGCGTCGAAAGTGCCTCTCCTGCCTCGTCAATTTCCTCGGCTGCCCCTTCGGATTTATATGCAAGGAACTGTCCGCCCTCTTTGACAAATGGCACACAAAGCTCCGACAGCGAAGCAAGTCTTGCAACCGCGCGACTCACGGCATAATCGAACTTTTCCCGGTATTCCGCCTTGCCGGAAAGCTCTTCCGCACGGCCGTGAATACAAGATATGCCTTCTAAATCGAGCTTAGATACAACATCTTGTAAAAAGTTGATTCTTTTCTGCAGAGAATCCAGTAAAACAATCTGTATTTCCGGGAAGAATATCTTAAGCGGGATTCCCGGGAAACCGGCACCCGTTCCGATGTCGATAATTCGAGGCGAAAAGCCCTCTTTTCTCTTCGGCAGATAAACTTTTGCAAAGCAAAGACTGTCAAGAAAATGCTTGGTAATGACCTCATCCTTTTCGGTCACGGCCGTCAGGTTCATCACCTTATTCTTCTCGACCATCATCTCATAATAGGTCTGCAGTTGTTCAAGCATCTGTTCCGTGTACGGAATGCCG
The DNA here is from genome assembly GCA_902797475.1 of uncultured Lachnospiraceae bacterium. Classification (GTDB taxonomy): domain Bacteria; phylum Bacillota; class Clostridia; order Lachnospirales; family Lachnospiraceae; genus ISDg. The sequence continues at coordinate 970 of CADBTG010000230.1, forward strand.
AGCTCGCTAAGCCCTGCAAGTAAACGTGCGTCAGTCTTCATGGTCCCTCCGAAGAGTTCTCTGCAGCATGACAAGAAGTACCTGAATGTCGGCGGGACTCACACCGCTGATTCGCGATGCCTGTCCGAGGCTGACCGGCCGGAACTGCTTTAATTTCTGCCGTGCCTCAATCCGAAGGGAAGGAACCTCGTCATAATCAAAGTCCTCCGGAATCCTTCTGTTCTCTAACTTCCTGAAATGCTCAACCTGTTGTTTCTGTCTCTCAATATAACCTTCGTAACGTATGTTGATGACAACCTGCTCAATCACATCGTCCGGAAGCGGCTTTCTGTCCGGATCGAGAACCGCAAGGCTTTCATAGGAAAGCTCCGGTCTTCTGAGTAACTCAAGAAGGCTTGTCGCCGTATGAATTTCAGCCGTTCCGAGGCTTCTAAGTGTCTCGCAAACTGCAGCGGATGCCCCGAGCGAAACCTCCGAAAGGCGCTTCAACTCTGCCTCAATGGCTTCCTTCTTCAGAAGGAACTTCGCATACCGCTCCTCTGAAATCAATCCGACCTCATGGCCGATTTCCGTAAGTCTTAGGTCCGCATTATCCTGACGAAGAAGAAGCCGGTACTCCGCGCGGCTTGTCATCATGCGGTAAGGCTCGTGCGTCTCCTTTGTCACAAGATCGTCAATTAAAACGCCGATATAACCCTGCGAACGGTCGATGACGATTCCCTCTTTGCCCTGCACGGATCTCGCGGCGTTAATGCCTGCGATGATTCCCTGCGCGGCGGCTTCCTCGTAACCGCTGCTTCCGTTACTCTGCCCGGCGCTGAAAAAGCCTTTGATCTTGCGGCATTCAAGCGTCGGATAAAGCTGCGTCGCATTGATGCAGTCATATTCTATCGCGTATGCATTCCGCACAATCTTCGCATGCTCCAGCCCCTTGACGGAGCGGTACATCGCGATCTGCACCTCCTCGGGAAGGCTTGACGACATTCCGGAAAGGTAGATTTCGTTCGTATCCTCTCCTTCCGGCTCGAGGAAAACCTGATGTCTGTCCTTGTCGTGGAACTTCACGACCTTATCCTCGATCGACGGGCAGTAACGCGGCCCGGTTCCCTCAATGGCGCCCGAGAAAAGCGGCGACCGGTCAAGATTCGCGCGGATGATTTTGTGCGTCTCTTCGTTCGTGTAAGTCAGATAGCAGGGCACCTGCTCGCGCTCGATGTCCTCCCTTTTATTCGTGAAGGAAAATGGCACGATTTTCTCGTCGCCGTACTGCTCTTCCATCACGGAAAAGTCAATGCTTCTCTTATCAATTCTGGCAGGCGTGCCGGTCTTGAACCGGTACATTTCGATACCTGCGGCAATAAGTGAGTCGGTCAGATGCGTGGCTCTCGGCGTCCCGTTCGGCCCGGTGTAGGTGCTGACCTCACCGAAGATGCAGCGCGCGTTCAAGTACACGCCGCTTGCGAGAATGACGGCCTTCGCGGGATAAAAAGCACCCGATACCGTCTTCACGCCGGTAACCTTTTTCATGCCGTCGCTGCCGGTTTCATAGCAAAGCTCGGACACTTCTGCCTGCTTCATCGTAAGATGCGTCGTATTTTCCATAATGTGCCGCATGGAATTCGCGTAGCGCTGCTTGTCGGCCTGCGCACGAAGCGAATGCACGGCAGGTCCTTTTGAGCCGTTCAGCATCTTGCTCTGGATGAAGGAACGGTCGATATTGCGTCCCATCTCACCGCCGAGCGCGTCGACTTCG
>CADBTG010000231.1 GCA_902797475.1 uncultured Lachnospiraceae bacterium
GAAGAAGCATATGCATCGTCCTCATCCTGAAAGAGATCCGCCGCCTTGCCGTATGCGGGGAATGCCCCCGTAAAAAGAAAGAGACACGAGCAAAGGCATACTGTGACTTCCAGTAAGCCGGACTTGTGTCCTGTATGTTTCTTTCGTGCGGTTCTGCCGGATATACCGCCGCGCCGCGTTATTTCCTGCTTTCTCATATTCCGTACCGTTCCGAATCGTTTATTATTGTATAACCTCTTTTGCGATTATTTTACCACAGGCAGACATAAATGCAAGGAAAATCTTATGGTTTCCCTTCTTGCAATTCCATATTGTTTCGTGTATGATAAGATATGACATTTTTCATGACATCGGGAATATAGCTCAGCCGGGAGAGCGTCCGCCTGACGCGCGGGAGGTCATGGGTTCGAGCCCCATTGTTCCCAGAAAAGAAGCCGGAATCCGTCACATGTAAGCGGATTCCGGCTCATTTTTTATTCTTCAGTCAGTCCTACAGCCTTCAGGCTTCTTCGCAAAATCCCGTTCATATAGGCGATGGCCATCCCGTAATTAAGCATCGGAACGCCTTCGGTCTTCGAAACAGTAAGGCGGTGCGCCATCTCCTGCTCGGAAAGCATGCAGGCGCCGCAATGCACGACAAGGGCATAATCCCCAAGATCCTTAGGGAAATCTCCACCCGAAACCCACGTGAATTCCGGACGGAAACCGAGATGCTTCTCCAAAAGGGCGGGAATCTTCACGGTTCCGATGTCTTCGCACTGCCTGTGATGCGTGCAGCCCTCCGCAATCAAAACACGGTCCCCCGGCTTAAGTCCGTCAAGCGCCTTAATTCCACTAAGGAAAATGCCAAGACTTCCCTTATACCTTGCAAACAGAATCGAGAAGGACGTCAGCGGAATGCTTTGCGGAACAGTCTTGCCGACTGCGGCAAATGCCTGCGAGTCCGTCACGACAAGCGCGGGCGGCTCCTTCAGCATGCTAAGGAGCTCGGAAAGTTCTTCCGGCTGGCATACAAGCGCCTTACAGTGATGGTCAAGCAGCTCCCGTAACGTCAGCTGCTGCGGCAGGATCAGTCTGCCCTTCGGTGCGGAACCGTCGATCGGCGTAACAAGTATGACCGTGCTTCCCGGCGCAACGAGATCCGCAAGAATCAGCTTCTCTTTCTTAACAAGCGGCGCAAAGCTTCCGAGAGCTTCCTTAAACGCTTCGATGCCTTCCCCGGTAACCGCGCTTGTGAAGACTGTCACATTTTCCGTGGCCTCGCGAAGCCTTTCTTCACGGGTTTCCGGGGAAATCCGGTCGGCCTTCGTAAAAGCAATCAGGTGCGGCAGTTTCCGCGTCTTAAGTTCCGAAAGAAACGCGAGGTCCTGCTCCGAAAAGCCCTTCGCGGCATCCACCGCCAAAACGGCGATATCGGTCACCGAAAGGATCTTCGCGGAACGGTCAACCCGCAATGCCCCGAGGTTTCCGGAATCGTCAAGCCCCGGTGTGTCCAAAAGAAGCACCGGTCCCAAAGGGAGCAGCTCCATCGCCTTTTTCACAGGGTCGGTCGTGGTACCCGGGACCGGGGACACGATGCTGACGTCCTGCGCCGTCACGGCGTTCATCAGCGAGGATTTGCCGGCGTTACACATTCCGAAAAATGCGACGTGCACTCTTTCGGCACTGACGGTATCCTGTAAACTCATAAAAACCTCCGTATCAGAAGCGGAAATCCCTGTGGTCGGAACTCCGGATGTCCTCAATATGCTCCGTGGCGATCCTTCTGACCTTCTCGTTCGGAACCCTCTTCAGCTCCTCCTCGATCAGTTTCTTTCCGACCGCCGCGGTTTCGGGGCTCGCGTAGTCCTCGAGATACGCCGCGAGCGTCATCAGCGCGTTCGGATGGCAGCAATTGAGAATCTGACCGTTCTTGCAAAGGCTCATGAAGCGGTCACCCGTTCTGCCCTCGCGGTAACAGGCCGTACAAAACGACGGAATGTGCCCGCTCTCCATAAGCCAGCGCACAACCTCGTCAAGTGATCTCTGGTCGGAAACGTCAAACTGCTCGGTATCGTGCGGAC
>CADBTG010000232.1 GCA_902797475.1 uncultured Lachnospiraceae bacterium
CTCAACAAGACGAAGTCCGGCTGCGAATTAAAGGGTGTAACCTGCATCAACCCCGTAAACGGCCGCGAAGTGCGCATGTTCATCGGCGATTTCGTTCTGGCAAGCTACGGTACCGGTGCGGTTATGGCCGTTCCTTCCCACGACCAGCGTGACTTTGAGTATGCAATTGCTCATAACATCGACATGATTCAGGTCATTGACGGGGATGAGAAGCTCGGACATGTGGATGTAAGCGGACATGCCTTCGAGAAGGGCGACTATCTCGGAAAAGGCTATATCTTAATCAATTCCGAGGAGTTCACCGGCCTTACGGTTGAGCAGGCCAAAGAGGCGATTACCGCAAAGCTTGAGAAGATGGGCGTTGCAAAACGTACCGTTAATTATCACTTCCGTGAATGGATTTTCGCCCGTCAGCGTTACTGGGGCGAGCCCGTGCCGGTTGTGCATACCGAGGACGGCGGCATTCATGTTCTCGATGACGACGAGCTCCCGCTTGTTCTGCCTGAGCTTGACGACTATAAGGGACATAACGGAAAAGCACCGCTTGAGAATGCGACTGAGTGGAAGAAATACGACCATAACGGCATTAAGGGAACGAGAGAGACCTCGACGATGCCCGGTTCTGCCGGTTCCTCATGGTATTTCCTTCGTTACATCGATCCCGACAACGATAAGCAGCTTGCCGATCCGGAGCTTTTGAAGCACTGGATGCCGGTTGACCTTTACATCGGCGGACCGGAGCATGCGGTAGGTCATCTGATGTACTCCCGCATCTGGAACCGATTCCTTTATGACAAAGGAATCGCGCCGACGAAGGAGCCTTTCAAGAAGCTGATTCACCAGGGCATGATCCTCGGTTCGAACGGCATTAAGATGGGCAAGCGTTTCCCGGAATATGTTGTCAATCCGAGCGATATCGTGCGTGACTACGGTGCTGACACGCTTCGCCTTTATCTGATGTTCATGGGACCGCTTGAAGTCAGCAAGCCATGGAGCAATACGGGTGTTGAGGGCGCTAAGAAGTTCCTGAACCGTGTCTGGACGTTCTTCACAGAACCCGCCAACATTAAGGACGATGCGAAGGCAGACCTTGAAAAGGTATACCACCAGACCGTTAAGAAGGTCACCGGAGACTTCGAGAAGATAGCATTTAACACGGCCATCAGCCAGATGATGATTTTCGTGAATGCCTGCTATAAGACCGGAAGCTGCCCGAAGGAATATGCGGAAGGCTTTGTTAAGATGCTTTCCTGCATCTGCCCGCATATCGGTGAGGAAATCTATGCGATCTTAGGCCATGAGGGCACAATTGCTTACGAGCCGTGGCCGACATTTGACGAAGCCAAGACCAAAGAGGATACGATTGAGATTGCCGTTCAGGTCAACGGAAAGGTTCGCGGAAAAGTTTTCGTGACGCTTGACGAGGATGAGAACGCCGTATTCGACAAGGTTATGGAATCGGAAGCAGCCCGCTTCATTTCGGGCATGCAGATTGTGAAGAAGATTTACGTAAAGGGCAAGATTTTCAATATTGTCGTAAAGCCTTAATGTTTTACAGTCTGATTTGGGGTTAACAGGGAGGAGGTATCTTATGTGGGAACGGCTCGGACCGAGCGGACGGTTTGTCTGCAGTGTTTTAATCGGGATTCTTGCACCGGTCATAGCATTTGTCGCATTTCATTTTGCAAATGCAAAGGAGCGGGAATATAAGAAGGACGGCATCCTGACGACCTGCACGGTTGATTCCGTGGTTGAAATCGGAAACAAACAGCAGGTATCGGTTGTTTATACGGATGCAAAAGGAAAGAAGATCAAAGCCAAAGCCATCTTAAACAAAAAGGTCGAGAAAAATGAGATCGTTGAAGGCTATGTTCTTGAGTCCAATCCGTATGAGGTGTATTATCCGCCGTCCATCGGGTTGAAGATTGTGCTGTATGTCATCATCGGACTTCTGTGCCTGATGGCATGGGGACCGTTCCTTATCGAGATGTTAAAGCGAAGGCAGGACAATCTCTATCAGAAGGCCTGGGAGATGAATCACCGGTATTAATGTTTGCAATTAAGAAAGCCAGGAAATAACGGAGTGTTATTTCCTGGCTCTTTCGTTATCGCGTTCTTATGCCGGATAAGTGTAATGCTCCGGCGTGAAGTTGTTCAGCACTTCATTGGTGAACTTCTCGGCAAAATAGCTGGCCATGGGCAGGTTGAAGTCGAGATAGTTTCCGCAGCAATCCGGGGTTGCGCCCGGAATATCGGAGTCGTAATTCCGAATGAACGTGAACATGTTCTTAACAAGATCGTAGATGTCTGTGGACTTCAGGTCGCCGGTCAGAATCAGATAGAAGCCGGTGCGGCATCCCATGGGTCCGAAATAGATGACCTTGGACTTCCACTCGGGGTCATTGCGGACAAATGTGGCACCGAGATGCTCGATGGCGTGCAGCTCGGCGGTATTCATAACGGGTTCGAAATTGGGACGGCATACGCGGATGTCAAAGGTCGTAACGACGTTGCCGTTTACGTCGTCTTTCCGCGATACATAAATACCCGGAAGAAGGCGGGTATGATCTACTTTAAAGCTTTCAATGAGTTTCATAAGAAACTACCTCCTGTGTTTACTATACACTCATTATATGGCTTTTGCGGCGTAATTTCAAGCCGATTGAAGCCCCTTTCAGAAGACTTTCAAATGACATAAAATACAGCATATTTTACCTTTCTTTTCAAAGGAAAATGCGATATGATATTTCTGTCAGCAAGAATCATGGAAGGAGCATTCCGATGAAGATTGTTTTTATGGAAGCCAATACGCTCGGAAAGGATATTTCCCTCGAATTTTATAAGGAACTCGGGGAGGTTGTCACCTATCCGCTTTCCGACCCGGCACGTAACGCGGAGCGCATTCACGATGCGGATATTATCGTTGCCAACAAGATTCCGATGAACGAGGCGCTTTTGAAGAACGCCCGAAACGTGAAGCTGATCTGCCTGACGGCGACCGGCACCAACAATGTCGATTTCGATTACGTGAACAAGAGAGGCATTGCCGTGGCCAATGTAAAGGGATACTCCACGGAGAGCGTCGTCCAGCATACGTTTGCCCTGCTGTTTTATGTTTATGAGAAGCTTGCCTACTATGACAATTTCGTCAAGTCGGAGGAGTATATCAGAAACGATATTTTCAGCCATTTCACGGTGCTTTTCCGGGAACTGCACGGAAAGACCTGGGGCATCATCGGACTCGGCGCCATCGGCACGAGAGTGGCCGAGGTGGCGGAATGCTTCGGCTGTAAGGTCATCTGGTACAGCACAAGCGGCAATCATGAATGCGAACGTTTTCAGAGGGTTTCTTTAGATGAACTGCTTGCCGAATCGGATATCGTTTCGATCCATGCGCCGTTAAATGCGGCAACGAACAATCTGATTACCAAAGAAAAACTTTGTAAGATGAAGAAGGAAGCGGTACTTCTGAATCTCGGACGCGGTCCGATCGTGAACGAAACGGATCTTGCGGAAGCGCTTACAAACGGAACGATTGCCGGCGCGGGTCTCGATGTTTTATGCGCGGAACCGATGCGGGAGGACAATCCTCTCCGAGCCATTAAGGATTCGACGAAGCTCATCATTACGCCGCATATTGCCTGGGGTACGGTGGAAGCGAGAAAGCGCTGCGTCGACGAGGTATTTTTGAACATCAAAGCCTTTCAAAACGGCGAGAAAAGGAATCTCGTAACCGGCTGATTCCCGGATTTCCCTGGCCGTTCAGATATACTAAACAAAAAGTTTTATAAAATGGTATTTTCCTATTGCCATTCAAACGAAAATGTGTATAATAGTAGTCGTTTGGTTTACTATTTGCACATTTTTTGTTTAGTATACATAAACGAAGGGAGAGCGGCATGGAAATCGGACATAAGCTGAAGCAGTTGCGTGTGCGCCAGAATCTGACGCTCGAAGAACTGGCTTCCCGTTGTGAACTGACGAAGGGCTTTCTGTCGCAGGTTGAGAGAAATCTGACTTCGCCTTCCATAGTTACCTTAAACGACATTCTCGAAGCGCTCGGGAGCTCGCTTGCGGACTTCTTTAAAGAGCAGAAGGAAGACAAGGTCGTATTCCGCAAGGATGATTTCTTTACGGACAGCAAGGAGGATTACACAATCCACTGGATCGTTCCGAATTCCCAGAAGAACGAGATGGAGCCGATCCTTTTGGAAATTCCCGCAGGCAAGGCAAGCTTTGATGTCGCGCCGCATAACGGAGAGGAATTCGGCTATGTTTTGGAGGGCTCCGTCGTGTTGCAGGTCGGAGACGAGAGAACGGCAGTCAGACGCGGCGAGACGTTCTGCCTTAAAGGCAGGGAATTCCACACAATCCGAAACGAGAACAAATCAACGGCTAAAGTGCTTTGGATCAGCACGCCGCCGATTTTTTAATATGACAGGAGGCACTCATGAGCAGCGAATTGAACATTCCGAACGATAACCGTCCGGCACCGAAGAAACTGATTCAGTTCCGAAACATCGTCAAGAAATTTGACGGACAGCTTGTACTTCGCGGCATCAACCTGGATATTTACGAGAACGAATTCGTTACGCTTCTCGGTCCTTCCGGCTGCGGCAAAACAACGCTTCTTAGAATCCTCGGAGGCTTCCTTGCACCGGATGAAGGCGAGGTAATCTTCGACGGCGAAGACATTACCTACCTGCCTCCTTATAAGAGAGACCTGAATACGGTCTTTCAGAAATATGCGTTATTCCCGCATATGAATGTATTTGACAATGTCGCTTTCGGCCTGAAGATTAAGAAAGAGCCGAAGGATATCATTTATCAGAAGGTTACGCGTATGCTCAAGCTTGTCGGCCTTGAGGATTTCGGCAAGCGCGCCGTGCATGAGATGTCCGGCGGACAGCAGCAGCGTGTCGCCATCGCAAGAGCGCTTGTCAACGAGCCGAAGGTGCTGCTTCTCGACGAGCCTCTCGGAGCACTCGATGCGAAGCTTAGAAAGGGCATGCAGCGCGAGCTGAAGAAGATTCAGAAGGAGGTCGGCATTACGTTCATTTTCGTAACGCATGACCAGGAAGAAGCGCTTACGATGTCCGACAAGATCGTCATCATGAAGGACGGCAACATCCAGCAGATCGGTTCTCCGACCGACATTTACAATGAGCCGGTTAACCGCTACGTTGCGAACTTCATCGGCGAAAGCAACATCGTGGACGGCGTCATGATTAAGGATTACAAGGTCATGTTTGAGGACCGCCAGTTTGACTGCGTCGATGCCGGATTCGGGACAAATGAGAAGGTTGACATTGTCATTCGCCCGGAAGATCTTGACATCGTGCCCGTGAAGCAGGGCAAGCTTCGCGGAATTGTGCGCTCGACGCTGTTTAAGGGCGTTCATTATGAAACCGTTGTGGAAACCAAGGCCGGAACAAGCATCACCGTAGATATGATTGTTTCCGAGGATAAGCCGGTTGTGAACGAGGCTGCAGGCGAGATGATGAGTGCCAACGATTTCTATCTCGATGCGGACGACGTTGCGCAGATGTTAGAATCGGTCAATCCGGATGCCTTCATCATCGACCGTGCCGACGCACAGGCCTGGGATCCCGAATCGGACGAGCGTATTTCCATCACGAGACTCGATTATACGTTAAGCAAGGAAAACGGACGTTACCCCGTCACATTTTTCACGGCGGCCGGAACGAGCGTTACCGTTGATATGATTGTGCAGGAGCCGAACCGCTTCGTGGCGGAAGAGCACGGCGAAGAGATTTATGCCGTTAACTTCTTCAAGAAGGCGGATGAAATCTCGGAGAGCGTGGCGCTTGAAACCGATCTGAAAATCTGGGCTAACGCGCAGGCGTTCGATTTGGAAGACGGCAACCCGGTTGAAATCGTCGATGTCGAGTATAACTTCAATCCCGAAAATGTGACGCCGGGCACTTATCCGGTGACCTTTAAGACGCGCGGTTACGAATACCGCGTGGATACGACCAAGGAAACAGAAGTCGGAGCGGTTGTCGGATTGACCTTTGATCCCGAAGACCTTCACATCATGGAAAAGGACAGAGTATGAAACAGTTTCGCAGAATGACATACCCGTATATCGTTTGGGCGCTGATTCTCATCGTGGCTCCGATGCTTCTGATTGTTCTTTATGCGTTCACGACGAAGGGCAATGATGTCGTTACGACAAGATTTACATTTGACAATTTCGTCAGATTTTTCAGCGACACCCTGTTCATAAGGGTTTTGATTCGCTCTTTAAGGGTTGCTGCAATCACGACTCTGGCATGTCTGCTTCTCGGATATTATCCGGCATACTATATTGCCAGATGCAGCGAAACCTTTAAGATGAAATGGGTTTTGATCATCACGTTTCCGACCTGGATCAATCTGCTTGTCAGAACTTATGCCTGGATCGGAATTCTGCAGGACGACGGCATCATCAATACGATGCTCGGCTGGATCGGGCTCGGGCCGTATAAGATGATGTATACCGAATTTGCCGTCATTCTCGGCATGATTTATAACTTCATACCGTTCATGATTCTGCAGATTTATACGTCTCTTACGAAGATGGACATGAGCCTTTTAGAGGCGTCAAGCGATCTCGGCGCAAACAAGTTCCAGAGTTTCATTCGGGTGACGCTTCCGCTGTCACTTCCGGGAATCATCTCCGGAATCACGCTTGTATTTCTGCCGGCAGTATCAAGCTTCTGCATTCCGAACATGCTCGGCGGCGGTCAGTACATGCTTGTCGGTAACGTCATTGAGCAGTACTTCTTAAGCTCCGGCGACTGGAACTTCGGAAGTGCCATCTCCATGATCATGGCAGTCATCATCATTTTATCGATGTATATCACGAAGAAGGTTGATGTGACCGAGAAGGGGGAGGCGAAGAGAGCATGAAGAAGAAAAAGCGTGTTTTCGGCAGCATCCTGATGGTCCTTTTAGTCATCTTCCTATATGCACCGATTGTTTATACGGTCGTATTTTCCTTCAACGACACGAACTCGTTAACGAGGTTCGGCGGATTTTCGACCAAATGGTTTGAAAAGATGGCGTCGAACGATACGATGATCAACGGTATCATTTATACAATTGTGATTGCTGTAATTGCGACATTTGTATCGACTGTAGTCGGAACGCTTACGGCCATCGGTCTTTCCAAATCGCACCGCATCCTGAGAAACTGCGTGGAGCAGGTTAACCAGCTCCCGATGATGAACCCGGATATCGTTACGGCCATCGGACTTCTGATGTTCTTCAGCGCGCTGCATATTGAGAAGGGCTTTCTGACCCTGCTTCTTGCGCATATCATGTTCTGTATTCCGTACGTGATTCTGAGCATCATGCCGAAGCTTCGTTCACTGGACCCGAACCTTGCGGAAGCGGCAATGGATCTCGGCGCGACGCCGATCCGTGCGCTTGTGCAGGTCATCATCCCGCAGGTCATGCCGGGTATCATTTCCGGCGCTTTGATCGCATTTACCATGTCCTTTGACGATTTCGTCATTTCTTACTTTGCAACCGGCAACGGCGTTAACAACATCTC
>CADBTG010000233.1 GCA_902797475.1 uncultured Lachnospiraceae bacterium
AGCTTTTGAGGCCGGACAGACCGTCTTCGGCGAGAACAAAGTGCAGGAGATGTGCGAGAAGAACGAGCAGCTTTCCGATTTGCCGCTTTCGTGGCATCTGATCGGGCATCTGCAAAGCAACAAGGCCAAAAAGGCCGTTGCCGTTGCGGATATGATTCATTCGGTGGATTCCGTGAGTCTTGCCCAAACCATCAATAAATATGCGGCCGCAATCGGCAAGGTGCAGGATATTCTTCTTGAGATTAACGTCGCACAGGAAGAAAGCAAATTCGGTCTGACGCTTTCCGATGCGGAGGCTGCGGTCCGTGAAATCGCAGGACTTCCGAATGTCCGTTTACGCGGATTCATGACAGTTGCTCCGTATACGGAGAATGCCGAGGAAAACCGTGGCATTTTCCGCAGTCTCAGGCAATTAATGGTTGACATTAATGCGAAAAGCATTGATAATATTTCCATGGATGTTCTTTCCATGGGAATGAGCGGAGATTACGGCGTTGCCGTTGAGGAAGGAGCCACTCACGTAAGGATCGGAACCTTCATTTTCGGTAGGAGAGATTACAATATTTGAAAAGGGGACGAAAACCATGGGATTCATGAAGAAGATTGTCGATTCGTTGAAGCTTTCCGATGACAGCGATTACGATGATTACGACGATTATGATGATTATATAGCCGCTGAAGAAGAAAAGAAGCGCAAGAAAGAGGAGAAGAAGCAGGAAAAGGCCAAGGAGCCCCGCACTTCCCTCAAGGAAATGATTTTCAAGAAGAAAGCGCCCGAGCAGAATGTCGGCTATCAGGATGACGGATACGCAGAGGATCCGATGTATGCGCAGAATGCACCGCAGATGATGCCGCAGCAGCCCCAGCGCCGTCCTTTATACGACAACAATACCGTTTCCATTCAGGAAAGAAGAAGCGGTTACATGAACGGCACGACAACGTTTGCCGACCGTTATAAGGCCAGGGAGGCCGCACGTTACGGTACTCAGCAGCAGGCTGCTCCGGTGAACCAAAAGCCGCAGGCACAACGTCCGATTCTTCCGGTTGCGCCTCAGGCTCCCGTGCAGAAGACCGTGAAGGATGCACTCGGTGTTACGATTCTCAAGCCTCAGAGTTTCGAAGATGCCAGAGAGATCTGCGACAACCTGATTGACGGCAATCCGATCATTGTCAATCTGGAAGGCTTTGATACCGACCGTTCACAGCGTCTGATGGATTTTGTTTCCGGCTGTGTATATGCCATCGGTGCCAATCTGCATCAGATTTCCAGCTATATCTTTATTATTTCACCTGCAGATGTCGATATTACCGGAGACTACAACGCTTTGATGCGTCATGACGGTTTCGGCGTTCCGACATTCAATAAACGATAAAGGGAGGCAAATACCATGTTAACACCGGTAGAGATTCAAAATACGAAGTTCAAGTCCGCCGCAAGCGGATACAACAAGGGTCAGGTTGATCAGTTTATGGAGGATCTCAATAAGGACTACGAATACTTATATCGGCAGAATCTCGAGCTGTCCGATAAGGTAAAGAGTCTGAATGACCGGGTTCAGTATTATGCCACCATTGAAAAATCTTTGCATAAGGCACTTGTGCTTGCCGAGAAATCGGCCGAGGAGACCAAGGCTGCCGCTTTAACGGAAGCGAAGAGCATCGAAAAGCAGGCTTATGCCGATGCACAGATCATCCGTAACGATGCCGAGAAAGAGCTTGCCAAGCTTCATACGCAGACGCTCCGCCTGATGCAGCAGTATGAGACCTACCGTGCGCAATGCCAGTCGCTGCTTCGTTCCCAGCAGGAGCTTCTTGACAGCAGAGTCTTTCAGATCAACCTGAAGGAATTCGAAGCTTATACGGAATACTTACAGCAAAAGCCGAAGGATGCGGGCGATGAAAAGAAGTAAGATTGTTTTATTTTCCCTGCTTCCGGTAGCCCTGATTGTTTTGGATCAGATTACCAAATGGCTGACCAGAAGACATTTTTCGAAAAAGCCTGACGATGTTGCCCTGATTCCGAAAGTTTTGTATTTTCGTTATGTTGAAAACCGCGGAGCCGCGTGGGGAATCCTGCAGGGACGGTTCCAGATTCTGTCCGTGCTGTCAATCATATTGATTGTCTGTTTTCTGTATGCGCTTTACAAGGTTCCGAAGACGCGCCGTTACATGCCGCTGATCATCATTTTTATATTTTTGACATCCGGCGCCGTAGGCAACCTGATTGACCGCCTTGTTTTCGGATTTGTCACGGACTTCATCTACTTCAGTCCGATCAATTTCCCGGTATTCAACGTAGCGGATATTTATGTTACCTGTTCGGTTTTCGCGCTTTGCATAGCGATTTTGTTCTGTTATTCGGAAGAGGAACTGTCCTTCCTTCCGTTTTTCGGCTCGAAGAAGCCCGCCGATGCAGAACCCGAACAGAATGACGAAGAATAATCACAGGGAACTTCTCCTATCGGGAGAAGTTCTGTTTTTTAGGAGACACAATGGAAGAGGAGAAGGTTTATTATCTGGAAAATGACCAGACCGGCGTTCGTTTGGATAAGCTTCTTTCCGATCTGGACCCCGATCTGACCCGCTCGCATGCGGAACAACTGATAGAAGCCGGAAAAGTCTCCGTCAACGATAAGGAATGCCG
>CADBTG010000234.1 GCA_902797475.1 uncultured Lachnospiraceae bacterium
ACCTTCGGAACGCTCGGCGCGAAGATCTGCATCCGTGACGTGGCAAGAGCCATGGATATGCCGTATGCAAGAGCCGATGCCGTTGCCAAGATGATTCCGAACGAGCTTGACATGACCATCGACAAAGCGCTCTCGATTAACAAAGAGCTGGCGACTCTTGTGGAGACCGACCCGGAAATTGCCGAGCTGATTTCGGTATCCAAGAAGCTGGAAGGACTTCCGCGTCATACCTCGATGCATGCAGCCGGCGTTGTGATTTCCAATGCGCCGGTTGACGAATATGTCCCGTTGTCCTGCAACTCGGACGGTGTTGTGACGACGCAGTACACGATGACCACGATCGAAGAGCTCGGACTTTTGAAAATGGACTTTTTGGGGCTCCGCACGCTGACGGTCATCAAAGATGCCGAAGAGCTTGTAAAGAAGAGCCATCCGGATTTCTCAATGGAGAACATTTCCTATGAAGATCCGGCCGTATATGAATTGATCGCTTCCGGTAAGACGGACGGTGTGTTCCAGCTTGAAAGCGGCGGAATGAAGAACTTCATGAAGGAGCTGAAGCCCAAGAACCTTGAAGAAGTCATCGCCGGAATCAGTCTGTACCGTCCCGGCCCGATGGAATTCATCCCGCAGTACATTAAGGGCAAGGAACATCCGGAGAGCGTTGTCTATGACAGTCCGCTTCTGGAGCCGATTCTGAAGCCGACCTACGGCTGCATCGTGTACCAGGAACAGGTTATGCAAATCGTGCGTGATCTGGCCGGATACAGCATGGGACGAAGCGACCTGGTGCGCCGTGCCATGAGTAAGAAGAAGGCACACGTCATGGAAGAGGAGCGCCGCTATTTCATCGAAGGAAAGCCGGATTCCGGTGTCCCGGGATGTAAGGAGCGCGGCATTCCCGCAGCGGTTGCGGAGCGCATCTTCGACCGCATGACCGATTTCGCGAAATATGCCTTTAACAAATCCCACGCAGCCTGTTACGCGGTCGTTTCCTACCGGACCGCATATTTGAAGAAATATTATCCCGAGGAGTTCATGGCCGCTTTGCTGACTTCGGTTCTGCATGACTCCGGCAAGCTTGCGGGATATATCCTTACGTTGAAACCGTTAGGCGTAACGCTTCTTCCTCCCGACATTAACCAGGGAGAGAGTGCATTCGGCGTAGTCCGAAACGAAGACGGCAAACCGGCGATTTCGTATGCTTTGTCAGCAATCAAAGGACTCGGCAAGCCGCTCATTGATGCGATTGTCGAGGAACGAAACGAGGGCGGTCCTTTCCGGGATCTGAAGGATTTCATCAAGAGAACCGTTCCGAAGGGTGTCAACCGTCGTGCCGTTGAGAATTTCATCAAGGCGGGCGCTTTGGACGGGATGCCCGGAACCCGTAAGCAGAAGCTTCAGGTATACATCGGGATCATGGAAGGAGAAGCCTTTGAAGCCCAGAAGAACGTGGCAGGGCAACTTTCCCTGTTCGACATGTTCACGCCGGAGGAACGGCCGAGTGAGCTGACGTTCCCGAATTGCGGAGAATTCGACAACGAGGAAAAGCTTGCGTTTGAAAAGGAAGTTCTCGGCATTTACGTAAGCGGACATCCGATGCAGGAATACGGAAGTCTTCTTCAGAAATTCTCCACCTGCAGAACATCGGATTTCGAACTGAATCCGGAAACGAATCTGCCGGAAGTGGAGGACGGAGCACTTGTCATTCTCGGGGGAATGATCACGCAGAAGAAAGAGAAGATTACCAGAAACAATTCGATGATGGCAATCCTGACTTTCGAAGACATGGTAGGCTCCATTGAAGTCCTGGTATTTCCCAGAGACTATGAAAAGCTTCGGGGAAGACTCGTGCAGGACGGAAAGGTGTTCATCCGCGGAAGAGTTTCCGTTGAGGAGGACAAGCCGGCCAAACTGCTTTTGCAGGACGTCAAAGCATTTGAAGAGATTCCGGCCGATATCTACATTCTTTATCCGTCAAGCGAGGCATTTCTCGAGGATCGGGAGAAGCTTACGGAAATTCTCCGTGAAAGTGACGGAACAAGCACGGTAATCGGCTATATTAAGTCGGAAGGAAAGATGTATGCGATGCCGCAGAACCTGACGGTTTCGTGTGACCGCGATTTTATGGATCGGCTGAAAGCGGTTTACGGAGAGGACAGGATAGCATTGAAGTATAAAAACTTAACGTTTTCGAGGTAACGGAAAATGGCATTTTTGAAAGGTAAGACAGCGGATATTAAACATATCGCCGTATTGACAAGCGGCGGAGATGCGCCGGGAATGAACGCTGCCATCCGCGGCGTGGTACGTACCGCTATCGTGAACGGCCTTCGGGTAACCGGTATCAGAAGAGGTTACACCGGCCTTTTGGAAGAGGATTTCGTGGAAATGGAAGCCCGCAGCACGTCGGACATCATCCAGCACGGCGGAACGATTCTTTACACGGCCCGCTGCGCGGAAATGATGACTGAAGAAGGCCAGCAGAAGGCGGCCGAAATTCTTGCAAAGCATGAAATCGACGGTCTGGTTGTCATCGGCGGAGACGGCTCGTATCGGGGGGCAAAGGCTCTTGCAGAGCACGGCGTCAATGTTGTCGGCGTTCCGGCGACC
>CADBTG010000235.1 GCA_902797475.1 uncultured Lachnospiraceae bacterium
CCAAACCTCGGACAGCGCGAAGTCACAGCCTCTTGCCTCGCAGAATTCTCTGACAAATGTGAGCTCGGCGTCGGTATCCTCGGTGAAACGGTTCAGCGTAACAACAACCGGAACACCGTACTGCTGCAGGTTTTCGATATGCTTCTCGAGGTTGACAATGCCGCGCTTTAATGCCGCAAGGTCTTCCTTCGCAAGCTCTGCCTTCGGAATTCCGCCGTTATATTTCAGTGCGCGAACCGTTGCAACAAGTACAACGGCATCCGGCTTAAGGCCGGCCTTTCTGCACTTGATATCGAAGAACTTCTCGGCTCCGAGGTCGGCACCGAAACCGGCTTCCGTAATGACGATATCGCTCAGCTTAAGCGCCGCCTTCGTCGCACGGACGCTGTTGCAGCCGTGTGCGATATTGGCGAAAGGACCGCCGTGCACAATCGCAGGCGTATTCTCGATCGTCTGAATCAGATTCGGTCTGAGCGCATCCTTCAAAAGAGCGGCCATGGAACCGACAGCCTTTAAATCCGCTGCGGTCACGGGCTTTCCGTCATAAGTATAGGCAACGATGATGCGGCCGAGACGGTTCTTCAAATCCGTCATGTCATTTGCCAGACAGAGAATCGCCATGATTTCCGAAGCCACGGTGATGATGAAATGATCTTCCCTGACAACGCCGTCGGTCTTCTTTCCGAGGCCGATTACGATGTTTCGAAGTGCGCGGTCGTTCATGTCAAGACAGCGCTTCCAAACGACCTGGTTCGGGTCGATTCCGAGCGTGTTGCCCTGCATGATATGGTTATCAAGCATGGCGGCAAGCAGATTGTTCGCCGAAGTGATTGCATGGAAATCACCGGTAAAGTGAAGGTTCAGGTCCTCCATCGGAACGACCTGTGCATAACCGCCGCCTGCAGCGCCGCCCTTTACGCCGAAGCACGGACCGAGCGACGGCTCACGAAGCGCAATGACGGCCTTCTTTCCGAGAAGCCCCATCGCCTCGCCGAGACCGACTGTCGTGGTCGTCTTTCCTTCTCCGGCAGGTGTCGGATTGATTGCCGTTACCAAAACGAGCTTTCCTTCGGGATTGCCTTCAATCCGTTTCAGCAATTCATCGGAAAATTTCGCTTTGTATTTTCCGTACAGCTCCAACTCGTCCTCACGGATTCCGAGTTTCTCCGCAACCTTTGTAATCGGCTGCATGACAGCTTCCTGTGCAATCTGGATGTCTGTTTTCATCTGCTCACCTCATGACTTTTTATTCTGTTGACTTTGAAAAATGTAACATTTTCCTGCAAAAATGCGAAACCCCGCAAAGATTTATTATAGCATTTTCATTACGGATTTGCAACTGTCGGTTCCTTCGGAACCGTGCTCATCATAAGTTCCGTCTGTCCGGACAGAACGAAATCCCCGTACCCGGCCGGAATCAGGAAGTGGTCTCCCTTCTTCACCGGCGTATTGTCGAGCGTGCCGCTTCCGTCAAGCACCGTAACGGCAATGAACGGATTTCGATTCGGAACGGAAAGCTCTCCGTCCGTTTTGTATAACGATACTGAAAAATGCGAATCGGACACGAAGTGCCGGATTTCCGACCTTCCGATTCTCTCCGTCTGAAAGTCGGGCTTATCGGGAAGGCAGGGGCATTTCATGACGGCCAGGCTTTCCTCGATATGAAGTTTTCGGGGCAACCCGTTCATAAGCCTTCCGTAATCGTACAAGCGGTATGTGATATCGCTGTTCTCCTGCGTCTCAAGAAGCATTGTGCCGCCCTTGATGGCATGAATGACGCCGGGCTCAATCATCAGGAAATCGCCTTTTCGAATCGGAATCTCCCGGATGAAATCGGAGAAGCGGCCCTGTCTTATCATTTCTTCGGCTTCCTTACGGTCCTTTGCCCGGTGTCCGAGAACAATGGTCGCGTCCTCGTCGCAGTCGAGGATGTACCAGCATTCGGCTTTTCCGAGGGCCCCGTTCTCATGAATCCGCGCGTATTCGTCATCGGGATGAACCTGTACGCTTAAATCGCTCTTCGCATCGATTAACTTGATTAAAAGCGGGAAACTCTCTCCTCCGATGCCGCCGAACAGTTCCCGGTGACTTCTGAAAAGCTCACTTAACGAAATTCCCGCATACGTGCCCGAGGTTACGGTGCAGTCCCCGTTTCGATGCGCGCTGATTCCCCAGCATTCTCCCGTCCGGTCGCTCGGAAGGCGGTACCCGAACTGTGAAAGACGGGTACCGCCCCAAATGCATTCCTTCAATACCGGATTTAAAAACAACAATTCTTTCATCGGTCTCTCCGGATTAGTTATTCGGCAAATACCATCAGCGCATCGAGAAGCTCCTTCTGCTTCATCTCGGCATCCTCGAAAGAATTGCCCTTTACGCCGATGTAGAATTTAATCTTGGGCTCCGTGCCGGAAGGTCTGACGCATGCCCACGCGTTGTCATTCAGATCAAAGTATAAAACATTGGACTTGCGAAGTCCCGTCGGGCGGGTCTCGCCGGTCTTGTAATCCGTTACGATGTCCTTTTCGTAATCGCGGAACTCAAGCACGTCATAGCAGCCGAGCTTTCTCGGCGGATTGTTACGGATGCTGTCCATCATCTCGCGGATCTTCTGCGCGCCCTCAAAGCCCTTTAACGTAATCGTCTGGATGCCTTCGCGGAAGAATCCGTATTTCTCATAGATGTTCATCATCTGATCCCACAGCGTAAGCCCTTTGGTGCGGTAATAGGCAGCCGCTTCGCAAAGCGACATGACCGCGACGATGGCATCCTTATCTCTTGCATGCGTTCCGATCAGGCAGCCGTAGCTCTCCTCAAAACCGAACTCGTAATGGCCTTTTCCGGTCTGTTCGGAAATCTTGATCAGTTCTCCGATGAACTTAAAGCCGGTCAGGCATTCCTTCAGATCAAGACCGTATTCCTTCGCAATCAGGTCCGTCATGTTCGTCGAAACAATCGTCTTTACGAGGAATCCGTCATCATGCAGAAGGCCGAGTTCCTTTCTCGTTGAAAGCAGGTACTCGCAGATCAGCATGCCGGACATGTTTCCGGTAAAGGAATGATACTCCCCGGTCTTCGAATCCTTTGCGTATACGCCGAGACGGTCTGCATCCGGGTCCGTCGCAAGAACGAGGTCCGCGCCTTCCTTTTTGGCAAGCGCCAAAGCAAGTTCGAAGGCTTCCTTGCTCTCGGGATTCGGGCTCGTTACGGTCGGGAAGTTTCCGTCCGGCTTCTCCTGTTCCGGAACGACAACCACCTTCGTAAAACCGATTTCCTTGAGAATTCTTCTTGCGGGAATATTGCCGGTTCCGTGAAGAGGCGTATAAACGACCTTCATGTCCTTGCCCTGTTCGCGGCAGATTTCGGGTCTTAATACCTGTTTCTTCAGCTCAACCATGTAACGGTCGTCGATTTCCTGACCGATGACAAAGTAAAGACCTGCCTTAATGGCATCCAGTCTGGACATCGTCTTCACCTTATGGAAATCCGTAACGGCATTGACTTCGTCAATGATGGCGGCATCCTTCGGAGGCGTAATCTGCGCGCCGTCTTCCCAGTAAACCTTATAGCCGTTATACTCGGCAGGATTGTGGCTTGCGGTAACGACAATGCCGGCGATGCAGCCGAGCTCGCGAAGCGCGAAGGAAAGCTCGGGAGTCGGACGAAGCGACTCGAAACGGTAGGCCTTAATGCCGTTGGCGGCAAGACAAAGCGCGGCTTCCTCACTGAACTCCACGGACATTCTTCTCGAATCGTAAGCAATTGCGACACCTTTCTCGGCACCGCCCTCCTTCAAAATGAAGTTGGCAAGACCCTGTGTGGCCTTCCGAACGGTATACAAATTCATCCGGTTCGTGCCTGCGCCGATAATGCCGCGAAGGCCGCCCGTGCCGAATTCGAGGCTCTTGTAAAAGCGCTCACGAATCTCTTTGTCGTCATCCTTGACGGCGAGCAGCTCCGCTTTCGTTTCCGCATCGAAATAATCATCCGTGCACCAGAAACGATACATTTCCTGATAATCCATAGCAAATACCTCCTGATTATATTAAATTCGTTCTTTACTCTAAAATTGCCTTATAACGGATTCTGAGACGCGGAAGCGACTTCAGCGTAAAGTAGTAATCCGTCTGCCAGCCCTCACCCTGCGTCGGGTCATTCTCACCGCTTGCGGGCGGTGCAAAGAAACTGAGGAAAATGCGACCGCCTTCGAATTCCCGATTGAAGAAGGCGCTGTTCATATCGATCACCGAAACACCCGGCTTCTTATAGAACCATTCTCCGCCGCAGCAGATCATCAGATTGGCGTCCGCGAGTTCTCCGTCAAAATACAGTTCGAAGAAAACCGGCTTCTTCTCAAGCTCCACGGCAACCGTAATGCCGTCCGCATCCTCTGCCCCGCCGTAGCGAAGCACAAACGGACCTTCGACGGTTTCTCCGACCGTCATTGCGGGAAGAAACGGCTCCTCGTGAATCAGTTTGCGATACGTTTTTAAAAGCGGCTGCTCGATGCCGACATTCGGGTTGTTCGGGTCGGTAATCTCAAGTCCCAGCCGGCCGTCATCACGGAACTGGTACATCGTGATTCCGGAGAGCCAGTCCTCCTTATCTTCACGAAGCATGCGGCAGAATTCTTCATACATTTCGGCCTGCTCGTACGGACCTGTCACGTCGCCGTCCGCATTCAGTTCCGACAGTACCATCGGCTTACGCACACCCCGGTTCATGACCGCATATCGGTCCGCGCTCTTTTTGCAAAGGCTGTAGATTTCTCCGACCGGTGTTCTCTGCGCGCTCCGGTTATCCTCGCACACATCGGCCGGATAGCCCCAGTGCAGCGCCAGATACCGGTCCACCGAAACGACGTCCGCAGCGCGTGCGGCTTCGGTGAAGATGTCTTCCATGACCATCTTCTCCTCATTAAGGCTTTTGCAGCCGTCCAGACAGAGCACAATCTTGCAGTTCGGCGCTTCCCGATGGAAGATTTCCGCACACCTTACAAAGAATGCGGCAACCTGCTCATAAGTCGCTCTTTTGTTGAACGAAAACCACGAACCGGTAGCCTCGTGATTGATTCTTACGGTTACTCTGCCGTAA
Source organism: uncultured Lachnospiraceae bacterium (assembly GCA_902797475.1). Classification (GTDB taxonomy): domain Bacteria; phylum Bacillota; class Clostridia; order Lachnospirales; family Lachnospiraceae; genus ISDg. The sequence continues at coordinate 5,095 of CADBTG010000235.1, forward strand.
GTCCGAAGGTCTCTTGCCACGGCCGTAATATGTTCGTCCGAAAGAAACGGATCAATCGTAACGGTCAGTCATACGTCCTTTCCGTGTCGGCTGTGCACCCGCATGCGCTGAAACACTTCCGCATTCGTATTCCCGCCGATGCCGCCGACG
>CADBTG010000236.1 GCA_902797475.1 uncultured Lachnospiraceae bacterium
GAAGCTGGAGTTTCTTCTTCTCTTTACCGTACAGAGAAGGCTTCGTTGCACCGAGATTATAGAAGCAGTTCATGATGAGGCGGGTAATGACAAGACCGCTGAACATCGAAACAACAATACCGATTCCAAGCGTGATGGCAAAGCCTTTGATTACGCCGGAGCCGAGGAAATACAGTACGATAGCGGCAATCAGGGTCGTTACGTTACCGTCAACGATAGCGGATGTCGCCTTGCTGTATCCGAGCTTGATGGAGGAACGAACCGTCTTACCGGTCGCAATCTCCTCGCGGATACGGGTAAAGATGATGACGTTCGCATCTACCGCCATACCGACGGAAAGGATGATACCGGCGATACCGGGAAGCGTCAGTGTTACTTCGAACAAAAGGAGCATCATCAGATCAAGTGCAAGATAGATGATCAGGCTGATGCTTGCCGCAAGTCCGGGAATTCTGTAAAACAGAATCATGAAGAGAACAACAAGGCAGAAACCGATGAGACCTGCAATCAGGCTGGTCTCAAGAGCTCTGGAACCGAGTGTCGCACCTACGATATTCGAACGGATCGGGGTAACCTCGATCGGAAGGGCACCGATACGGATGAAGGTTGCAATTTCACGGGCTTCCTCAATGGTCATGTTGCCTTCAATCTGAGCCTTACCGTCTAAAATGGCACCGGTACGAACCGTAGGGCAGCTGATGACGTTACCGTCATATACGATGGCAATCTGGTTGGCAAGTCCGCTTCCCTGCTCGTAAGCCCACTTGGTAGCTTCGCCGAATGCTTTCGCGCCTTCGCCGTTAAATTCCAAAGAAACGATATTGACTGCTGCACCTGCCGAGTTCTGCGTGGCAAGTCCTTCGGCATTGGCAACCATGCTTCCGTCGACCGGAGCATCGCCGTCTTTAATGATATCTTCAAGAGAACGGGCCAAAACGTATTTGCCGTCCTGCTCGGTAACGTTAGCTACGCCGTTCTTGTCCTTCGCATAAATGAAATATACGCTACCGGCAGAACCCAGTTTATCAAGAACCGCCTGTGCATCCTTTGCACCCGGGATATCAACGTTAATCCGGTATTTACCTTCCAGATAAACGTTACTCTCCGTCGAGAATGCTTCGGCACGCTGCTGGAACTTTCTGTGCGCATCCTCCATCTGCTGGTCGGTTACGTCCTTACTGACGGATTCGTAAGTGATGCTCACGCCGCCGCTTAAGTCGAGACCGCGCTTGATGTCCTGCGGGAACACGCGATAGTCGGACTCATAGAAAAAGCTGATTCCGATCCATGCTCCGATGCCTGCAAGAACCAAAAGAATCAGCGCAAGGCCGATCAGGCCTTTTTTAGTGTTCTTTCTGTCTTTCATGATGAACTCCCTCTCTTTACATGCGTGACAAACCGTGCACGCACTGACTGAGGGACATTATACCACATCTTTCCCTATGTGAAAAGAATATTTTTCAAATTCGCGCGCGTTAAGCGCAAAGGATTTTCAAATTCCTTCTTGCCAACACAATTTCGATATGATAAGATATATGTGGTTTTCAAAACCACTTAAAAAGTTATTGTAAACCGATATGCGAGGTTTGATTTTCTTTATTTGGAGGCTTTTATGACCGAATATGTTATCTGCACCGAATCCACTGCCGATCTTCCGCGTCATTATACGCTGGATCATAACCTTATCGTGATTCCGTTGTGCTATTCTTTCCAGGACGATGTCGTTCACAGTGAGGATGAATCTGCAAACCTGAAAGAGTTTTACAACCGGATGCGCGCGAACGAACTTCCGAAGACGATGGCTTCGAATATCGACACCATCCGGGAAAAGCTTCGCCCCGCGCTTTCCGCCGGAAAGGATGTTTTATTCATCTCATTTTCCTCGGGTCTCAGCTGCTCGTACAACAATGCCGTGCTTGCAGCCGATATGCTGAAGGAGGAATTCCCGGAGCGCAACATTTTGGTTGTGGATTCTCTCTCCGCTTCCCTCGGCCAGGGCTTTTTGGTTGATGCTGCCGTTCGCAAAAAGGAACAGGGCATGGGTCTTACCGAGCTCAAGCAGTGGGTGGAGGACAACAAGCTTCATGTATGTCACATGTTCACCGTTGACGATTTAAAATACTTAAAGAACGGCGGCCGAATCAGCCGTACTACTGCCATTCTCGGTACCCTGATCAATGTAAAGCCGGTGCTCTGCACCGATGACGAAGGACATTTGATTCCGCTTTTGAATGTCCGCGGCCGAAAGAAAGCCCTTGCGACACTCGTTGACAAGATGGCCGAAACCGTAGGCGATTATCAGAACGATCACGTCTTCATCTCACACTGCGACAGCATTGAGGACGCGCAGACCGTAGGCCGCCTCGTGACGGAGCGCTTCGGCATCCGCGATATCATGTACGGCGAAATCGGAACAACGATCGGAGCCCATTCCGGTCCGGGCACAATCGCCCTCTTCTACTTCGGACGCTCCAGAAAATAATCATTCATACAGTCTCCCGGTCAGCGACCATTCCGGTCTTGTCAGGGAGGCTGTATTTTTTTGCGAACGGATCCCGGTTCCTGCCCGAGAAAAGCCCGCGCATGTCCTCATAACGCAATACTTCCGAGTTCTTTTCGACGCGCATTGCGGAAAATGCCAGGTATCTTATCTTCTGCATGACCTTCGATTCGGCTCCCTCTTCCCTGCGCCTTTGTTCCTCTTCGGCAAATTCGATGACACGAGCTTCCCGGACGGCTTCCTTCAGTTCCTTTGTGACCGGAATGAACAGCATTTTGTTCCGAAAAGCCGGGTATTTCCGCCTCATCCTTCGTAAGAAGCCGGAATCCGGATCACCGTGAAACACGAGAATGGCTTTCGGCAGCAGGGAGGCATACTTTTCCATCACAAGGTCGATGACCCATTCCGCCGTCGGAATGCAGATGACAACCATCCGGCTGTATTCAAGGACCAGCTTTGTGCTGAGATTTCCGAAGCTTTCCGTATTGACGAACAGAAAATCAAACCTGGCGTCGCAGTACTCGCGGATGTCATGGAATTCCCGCTCGAAGCCGTATTCATAGATATCGCTTCGAAGACTTTGATTGAGCGGAAGAAAATACAGATGGTCCCTGACAATTTCAAGAGACCGGCCCATATAGATATTCCTGCCGGTTTTGCTCTTAAGGAACCTCAGAAAAGAGTCTCCGCGCCCGTAATAGCCCGACTGCAGCCTGTCGTATTCCCTTCTGAGGCCGTTATAAGACTCTCCGATCAGATGACGTCCGAGATTATCAACCCCGAGATAGTTTTCGGACATCACAATCTTGCACAGAAAGTCCGTGGCTCCCGCGAACGCCGTTAAAACGGACAGACTGCTGACGAATTCATTCTTTATCGGTGACCAAAATGATAACATCATGTCCCCATACACCTCCAAAGGAATCGTGTTCAGATTATAGGTAATCCGAACAGCCTTTGTAAAGAACCGAAAATGACACCCCCTGTCATAATATGCAATATGTCTCCTTAAAAGAGACACCGGCGGGAGTTTTCGCATTTTCCCCGGCCGAATTCGTCGATTTTCTTTCCAAACAATAAAGCCGCTTCCCGCATAACCGGGAAACGGCTTTTTCTTACAAAACCAGCGCGGATCGTTCCGCAATTTCATTTAGAAGTCTTTGCGCATCGCGCTTTGTCATCTCGGAAAGCTTCGTGTTCCGAAACCGCCTGTCGCCGGAAACATCCCTGTCGAACCAGACCGGAAGCGGCAGCGTCAGGGCGTCGTCGCCGTCGCGGTATTCGATTTCGGCAAATACAAGCCCCTCGAGATTTCCGTGAAACACGTCCACTTCTATTACATGATCAAGATACGGAATCTCGGTCCTTGTCTTTCGGACGAAACCGCCCTTTACAAGCTGCTTCAGTGCCTCATAGGACTCCTCCGGAATCTCCGTCTCAAACTCTTCGTTTACGATGACGGAGCCCTCATGGCTGCCCGGCTTCTGCTTCAGCGTCAGATAACAGTCATCATCCGCCTTCCGGATTCTTAATGTGCACCCGTCCGTGATCAGATAACCCTGCTCCATCTCCCGGTGCGGATACGAGTCGAAATCCTCCGGAAGGGAATTCAAAAGAAATTTGCGTTCGATTTCCATATGCTCTCCTGTTTCCGCCCGTTTCGTTTCGGACGGGATATTGTTTCTTATCGGAAAATGTGATACGATTTTTGAAAAGGAGCCAAACGATGCTTACCCTGTATTATGCTTTTCAAGACC
>CADBTG010000237.1 GCA_902797475.1 uncultured Lachnospiraceae bacterium
ATAAATTTCGGGGATTTTGCAATTCGCAAAACCCCCGTCTTTTTACGAAAAATGCTACGCTTCCCTACTGGAACAGCGGCCGGAATACGGACTGCAGGTCGTCCGGAAGCCTCGTGCCGATCAACATCGGCTTTTTGTTCTGCGTTTTGTCCGCGGAAAGATACGCAACCGTCACATACACTTCGTTATTATAAAGGAACAGTTCGTTCGTCGCGCGGCAGAACAGCCCGTCCTCGGTATAAGCCAGGATTTCGCGGCGAAGCCCGTAGGACTCCGTCACATATTCGTCGGAGATGCGCACATTGTCGGAAAGGTCCTTCTCGGCCTCAAGAATCCGCTCATATGTCTGTTCGTCGAGGTCCTTCAGGCTTTCGGTCGTCTTGCCGGTGCTGACCACCTTCCTCACGGGAAAGTTCGCCGGGTCCGCAAGTCTTGCTCTTTCGCGGTCCGCAATCTCCTTTTTGGCATAAAGCCGGCCGGCCGAATCAATCAGATAATTCTCTTCTTCATCGCCCTCTACCTTATATATAACGGCAAGCGTCATCAGCCCGCCCGACTGAATCTTCGCCTTTTCCTCTCCGTGCATCGCCTTCACGACATCGCTGACCTCGGTTCCGATGAACGTTTTGGCATCGATGTCATTGATCAGGGCATATTCGACGCCGCCGACTTCCATCAGGTCGCGGCCGTCCAGATATCTGGCGCCGCTGCCGCTCTTCGGCTTCATCGAAACAAAAAGATAAACAATGCCCGCTACGGCAAGCACGCCGAACAAAAGAAGCGGGTACCATTTTTTGACAAATTCCATAGTCACACCTCAGGACTTCCGTCATTCTGCCAGCGACACGCCGCGCCGCACGGAAGAACGAGCCCGGTTTCGGTAACGGGAAGCCCGATTTCATCTCCGAGAACCTTGCCGCCGAAGCGCGGAACAAGCAGAACGCCTGCTATATAAGCCATCATCGCCGGCTGAAGGCCGGTCGTGTAGGAATTAATCAGGAAGAAAAGCGGATTGTCGGTAAGCACTTCGGTGCAGAGCTTCACAAGGTCATACACGGCATCTTCGATCTTCCAGACTTCGCCGTTCGGTCCTCTTCCGTAGGAAGGCGGATCCATGATGACGGCGTCATACCGGTTGCCGCGGCGAATCTCCCGCTCTACGAACTTCTGACAGTCATCGACAATGTAGCGGATCGGCGCATCCGAAAGTCCGGAGGCTGCGGCATTCTCCTTTGCCCAGTTCACCATTCCCTTTGAAGCGTCGACATGACACACCTGCGCGCCGGCCTTTGCGGCCGCAAGCGTCGCGCCGCCCGTATAGGCGAACAGATTCAATACTTTTACGGGTTTTTGCGGATCAAGCGCTTTCCTCTTTCGAATCAGTTCCGAGAACCAGTCCCAGTTGGCCGCCTGCTCCGGAAACAGCCCGGTGTGTTTAAAGTTAAAGGGCTGCAGACGGAAACGCAATTCTTTATAGGAAATCTCCCATACCTTCGGCAGGTCGAAAAACTCCCACTCTCCGCCGCCCTTGCTGCTTCTGTGGTAGTGCGCATTCGGCTTTCTCCAGCCGTAATGCTTCCTTTCCGTGTTCCACAGAACCTGCGGGTCCGGACGAATCAGCAGGTACTCGCCCCAGCGTTCCAGTTTCTCTTTTGACGAGGCGTCCAGCACCTCATATTCCTTCCATCCGTCAGCAATCCACATAGCAAAGCCTTTCTCATGGCATTTTCCTCGGTTAGATTATATAACAGAATCCCTGCAGGCACAAGTGTAAATATTTTTTACCTTTTTCCTCTTGACTATCACCCTTAAATATACTAAAATAAGTACAGTCGGGTTTTCCGAACAAAAAGACTCGTTTGGAGGAATGTATATATGGGTATTTTATCCAGATTCAAAGACATTATGTCTGCGAACATCAACGCTCTTCTCGATAAAGTAGAGGATCCTGAGAAGATGATTGACCAGTGCCTGCGCAACATGAACGACGACCTGGTTAAGGTTAAGCAGGAAACCGCTTCCGTTATGGCTCAGGAGAAAGCCTGCAAGCGTCAGGTAGATGAGTGTCAGGCAAGCATCGACAAGATGCAGAGCTACGCCGTTAAGGCTCTTACCGCCGGCAATGAGGATGATGCCAGAAGATTCCTCGCCGAGAAGAACAGACTTACCGCAAAGCTCACCGATCTTCAGGCCAATTACGCAATTGCGCATGACAATTCCCAGAAGATGCGCGATATGCACGATAAGCTCACAAGCGACATCAAAGAGCTCGAGTTCCGTAAGGAAACCATCAAGGGCAAGATTGCCGTTGCAAAGGCTCAGGAGCGCATCAACGAGATGACCTCCAGCGTCACGAGCGCCAACAACTCCATTGCAAGCTTCGAGCGTTATGAGCAGCTTGCCAACAAGAGACTGGATAAGGCTCAGGCCGTTGCCGAGCTGAATGCTTCCAATCCCACCAATTCCATCAAGGATCTCACCGCCAAGTACGTTAACGATCCGAATGTGGATGCTGAGCTTGAGGCCCTCAAGGCAAGCCTCGGAATGTCTACTCCTTCCGGACTGCCCCAGTAACCAGCGTTTTCGGAGGCTGTTGTACTTAGTGCAACAGCCTCTTTGTATATCCGGATTCCGTTTATCGGAAGGAGTCTTCTATGCAGCCCGAAGCATTAATGCTCTATAAACTGATTATCCTTTATATGCTGGACCGTGTGGATTTTCCGCTGACCAATTCCCAGCTTGCGGATTTCATTACCGAAAAGGAATACACGAACTTCTTTACGGTACAGCAGGTTCTTTCGGATCTTGTCGACGACGGTTATATCAGTCTTCAGGAGACGAAGAACAATTCCCTCTATCGCATTACGACCGAGGGAAAGGAAACCCTCTCCTTCTTTTATAAGAACATCTCCCGTAACATCCGGGACGACATCGACATGTTCTTAAGCGAGAAGAAGTACTCTCTTCGTGAGGAGGTTTCCAACTTTGCGGATTATTACGAGGTCCGCAAGAACGAATACCTTTGCGAGCTCAAGGTTGTGGAGCGTGACACTCCGGTGATTGAAATCCGCCTGAGCGTTCCTTCCGAAGACAATGCCCGCACCGTGTGTTCGCACTGGCGGCAGAAAAATGCCGACATTTATGCTTATGTGATCAACGTCCTGCTCGGAGACACGCCTTCCGGCAAGACCGATCAATAGAAGGTAAAGAGAATGCAGAAAAGGGGGTAAAACACTATGTATCCGTGGTTTTGGCTTGGTCTGTTCCTCGTATTGCTGATCGTTGAAGGACTCACTTTCACGCTGACCACAATCTGGTTTGCAGGCGGCGCTCTCTGCGCTACCGTTGTCAGCCTGATCTTTGACAACCGGCCGGCAGAGATCATTGTCTTCTGCGTTGTATCATTTGCCCTGTTCTTCTTTGTAAGGCCGTCCGCCCTGAGGCGTTTCAACCGCCGGAGAGTGAAAACCAACGTCGAGGCCGTTGTCGGCAAGACCGCGCGCGTCATCGAACAGGTGGACAACTTCGCGGGAACCGGCCGCGTAAAGATTGACGGAATGGAATGGGCAGCACGCAGTTATGACGACAACGTGGGATTTGCCGCAGGCGATCTCGTGACCGTTGAAAAAGTAGAAGGTGTCAAGCTCGTTATCAAAAACAAATCATAAGGGGGTATCTCTATGTTAAGTTTTCTTACCGAAACCGAATTTGACTGGAGCAATCCGACGCTCTGGGTCGTTGTTGCTGTGATTGTCGCTATCATCTTCGTGGCTTCCTGCCTGAAGGTTGTTCCGCAGGCACAGGCTTTCATCATCGAGCGTATCGGCGCTTACCAGGACACCTGGAGCGTTGGTCTTCATTGGAAATGGCCTTTCATCGACCGCATTGCCCTTCGCGTTTTATTGAAGGAGCAGGTCGTGGATTTTCCTCCGCAGCCCGTTATCACGAAGGATAACGTAACGATGCAGATCGATACCGTCGTTTATTTCCAGATTACCGACCCGAAGCTCTTCGCTTACGGCGTACAGAACCCGATGATGGCCATCGAGAACCTGACCGCAACGACGCTTCGTAACATCATCGGTGACCTCGAGCTCGATGCAACGCTTACCTCCCGTGAAATCATCAACGGCAAGATGCGCATCTCCCTCGATGAAGCTACCGACCCTTGGGGCATCAAGGTTAACCGTGTGGAATTGAAAAATATCATGCCGCCTACCGCCATCCGTGATGCCATGGAGAAGCAGATGAAGGCAGAGCGTGAACGCCGTGAGACGATTCTCATCGCAGAAGGTGAAAAGAAGTCCACGATTCTTGTTGCAGAAGGTAAAAAGCAGTCTGCCATCCTTGAGGCCGAGGCTGAAAAGGAAGCTGCCATTCTTCGTGCGGAAGCCAAGAAGGAAGCTACAATCCGCGAGGCAGAAGGTCAGGCAGAAGCCATCCTTCGCGTACAGAAGGCTAACGCCGACGGTCTTCGTTTCCTGAACGAAGCTTCTCCGAGCGATTCCGTGCTTCGCTTAAAGAGCCTCGAAGCATTTGCCAAAGCTGCCGACGGCAAGTCCACGAAGATCATCATTCCTTCCGAGATCCAGGGCATTGCAGGTCTTGCAAGCGGCGTAGTGGAAGCTGCGAAGAAGGAAGCTCCGGAGGCAAAATAACTGACTTGAAGTTTGTTACCACGGGAAATCGCTGACGCGATTTCCCGTTTTTTCTTTTCGGTGCCTAGGCGGTTTTTCGCCTTCTCATCCTGCAATCGAATACCACAAACCACCATCCTGCAAATAAAAAATGGTACCCACCGGAAGAATTTCTTCCGATGAGTACCACACAAAAACTTCCTACATCAATTATCCACCCTGCCCGCTACCGGAATGCCCTCTTCCGGACTCTCTGCCCCGGTCTCGTTCAGGTACTCTTCCATCACGCCCCAGACCTCGTCAAACCCGAGCCCGGTTTCCTTCGAGCACGCAATCAGCCGGTCGGAAGATTTCAGCTTCAGTTCCTTACGGATCATCGCGAGCTGCTTACTGATCTGGCTTCGGCTTACCTTGTCGGCCTTCGTGACAAGCACAATCGACGGAAGCTTATTTGCCGCAATCCAATCGTGCATCTGCTTATCTCCCGCGCTCGGCTCGTGTCTAATATCCACCAGCTGAAAGATCAGCTTAAGCTGCTTTGATTTCAGCAGATACCGCTCGATCATCTTGCCCCATTTGGCATGCAGTTCCTTCGAAACCTTCGCGTAACCGTACCCCGGAAGATCCACGAAATAGAACGAATCGTTCAGCCGGAAATAGTTAATCGTCTGCGTCTTTCCGGGCTGCTGGGAGGTTCGGGCAAGTGCCTTTCGGTTCACCAGCTTATTGATCAGAGACGATTTGCCGACATTCGATCTTCCGACAAATGCGAACTCCGGCATTTGATTGTCAGGCAGCTTGCTGGTTACACCGCAAACGGTTTCCAGCTCGGCCGATTTGATAATCATCTGCTGCTCCTTTCTATCTGACAAATGCCTCGTTAAGCACCTGTCCCATATCCGTCACGAAGCGAATGTCCATGCCTTCGCGAATCTCTTCCGAAATCTCGCTGACATCCTCGCGGTTGTCGTCGGGCACGAGAATCTTATTGATTCCGACCTTCTTCGCGGCAAGCATCTTCTCCTTAAGACCGCCGATCGGCAGAACCCGTCCGCGCATCGTAATCTCACCGGTCATGGCAAGCTCGGAATCCACCGGGATTCCGGTCACCGCCGAAAGCACGGCTGTCGCAATCGTGATGCCGGCACTCGGTCCGTCCTTCGGCACCGCGCCCTCCGGAATGTGAATGAAAATGTCATGCTTCTCGAAATAATCCTCCGGCAACGAGTACCGGTCCGCAACGGAACGGATGTAACTGATTCCCGCGCTCGCAGATTCCTGCATCACCTCTCCGAGCCGTCCGGTCATGCCGATCCGCCCGGTTCCCTTAAGGGCATTGACTTCAATCTCCAGGGTCGTACCGCCGACTGCCGTCCACGCAAGACCTCTTGCGATGCCGACCTGCGGCTTCTTCACGCGCTCAACGTCATGGTAGCGGTAGATGCCGAGATAATCCGTCAGATTCTTTCTGCTGACGTTCTCCTTGCCGGGATTCTCCTCGCCGGCGTGCTTCCGGATGACCTTTCGGCACACCTTTCCGATGACACGCTCCAGCTCACGCACGCCCGCCTCCCTTGTATAGAAGCGGATCATGTCCCGAATGGCGGCTTCGGAAAATGCCACCTCTTTCGCCGTGATGCCGTGCGCCTTCAACTGCTTCGGAACAAGATAGCCCTTTGCGATATGAACCTTCTCATTCTCGGTATAGCTGTCAAGCTCCAGCACCTCGACACGGTCGAGAAGCGGTCTCGGAATCATATCCGTCGTATTTGCCGTAGCAATGAAAACAATGTTGCTGAGGTCGACCGGAAGGTCAACATAGTGGTCTATGAAGCGGCTGTTCTGCGCGCTGTCAAGAACCTCCAAAAGCGCGGCGGAAGGATCGCCCTTGTAATCGCTTCCGAGCTTATCAAGCTCATCAAGAAGCATCAAAGGATTCTTCACGCCTGCCTGCTTCAGACCGTTCACGATGCGGCCGGGCATCGAAGCAACATAGGTTCTTCTGTGTCCGCGAATCTCCGCCTCGTCCCGTACACCGCCTAAGCAGACGCGTACATACGGACGGTTCATCGCTTCCGCAATGCTTTTTGCAATGGAAGTCTTGCCGGTTCCGGGAGGACCTACCAGGCACAGAATCGGTGCCTCGGCATTGCTGATCCGTTCCTTGACCGCAAGGAATTCCATGATTCTTTCTTTAATCTTCGTCAGACCGTAATGGTCACGCTCCAAAATCTCTTCGGCGCGCTTCAAATCGGTGCTGTCTTCCGCGGTCTTGTCCCACGGCAGCGCGAGCAGCGTCTCGATGTAGCTTCGGATGACCTGCCCCTCACTGCTGCTCTGTCCCATATTCTGAAAGCGTCTGATTTCGTTGCGGATGGCTTTCTTGATTTCCTCGGAAGCGGTCAGTTCCTCCGTCTTCTTCAAAAAGACGTCGGCCTCCTCTTCCGTCCCTTCGCCGAGCTCGGAGCGGATCGTCTTCATCTGCTCGCGAAGCACATAATCCTTCTGGTTCTTCTCGAGCGTCTGCTGAAGCCTTGCGTCGATATCCTGCCGGATTGACAGAATCTCCGTCTCATCAAGAAGCACTTTTCCGATTACGCGGAACTGCTCGGTCAGATCGTCCGCCTCGAGAATCGCCTGCCTGAATCCCGGCGGAATCGGAACCGATGCAATAATCCGGTCAATCAGATCCTCAAGCGTCACACCCTCGGTAAGACGCTTTTTCGTCTCGCCGGGCATCTTCTTTGCCACGCTCACGAAGCGGTACACATACTCCTTAAGCGAACGAAGCATGGCTTCCTTCTCGTTGTCGGAAAGGTCGCTCTCCTCCATC
>CADBTG010000238.1 GCA_902797475.1 uncultured Lachnospiraceae bacterium
ATCAATGTCAATGAAAAATGCGGATCGACTCACATTGAAGGTCTCTGCGAATATGTGAAGGAAAAGGGCGTTGACGTCGGATTTGCCTTCGACGGAGATGCGGACCGCTGCCTTGCCGTTGACGAGAACGGTAACGTTGTGGACGGCGACCAGATTATGTATATCTGCGCCAAATATCTTAAGAAGATCGGCCAGCTCCCGAGCAATACGGTTGTTACGACGATCATGTCGAACTTCGGTCTTTACAAGGCACTTGACCGCATCGGCATCGATTACGAGAAGACGAAGGTCGGTGACCGTTATGTATATGAGAACATGAAGGCAAATGACCATGTCATCGGCGGTGAGAACTCCGGACATGTCATTTTCCGTAAATATGCCCGTACCGGTGACGGCATCCTGACAGCTATCATGGTTATGATGGTACTGATCGATACGCAGATGCCGCTTTCCGCTCTGGCGAAGGAAGTGGAACTTTATCCGCAGGTTCTGAAGAATGTCGAAGTAGACAACAAGGACGGCACGATGAACGATCCCGCCGTTATGCTTCAGACCGAGGCTTGTGCCGCCAATCTCGGAAACAACGGCCGCGTTCTTCTTCGTAAGAGCGGCACCGAGGAGGTTCTTCGTGTCATGGCGGAAGCCGGAACCTACGAGGAATGCAACAAGCAGGTTGACCTGATCATCGATTCCATCCGGAAATCCGGACACCTTTTAAAGGTAAGATAGGAGTATTTATGAGTGAAATTCAAAAGACGGTTGCCGCACTTTACGAACCCGGCCATACGCTTGCATGGCCCTGGCTTTCGAAGTGCACATACCCCTGGGAGATTCTCCCGTCCATTAAGGAAATCATTATGACGCTCGGACCGACGCTTGATCCGGAACGTTATGATCACCCCGAGGAGGGCGTTTGGATTGCCAAGAGCGCAAAGGTATTTCCTTCCGCTTACATCGGAAGCCCGTGCATCATCGGAGAGGATACCGAAGTGCGTCACTGCGCATTCATCCGCGGCAGCGCTCTGATCGGTAACGGCTGTGTCATCGGCAATTCCGTGGAACTTAAGAATGTCATCATTTCCGACAGCGTGCAGGTTCCGCATTACAACTATGTCGGGGATTCCGTTCTCGGCTATAAGTCGCATATGGGAGCCGGTTCCCTTACGAGTAACGTAAAAAGCGATAAAACGCTTGTTGTCGTGAAGGACGGAAAGGAAGCTGTTGAGACCGGACTGAAGAAATTCGGCGCTATGCTCGGAGACTTCGTCGAGGTCGGCTGCAACAGCGTTTTGAATCCCGGCACCGTAATCGGCTGTCATTCCAATATCTATCCGACTTCTTCGGTAAGAGGGGTTATTCCCAGCTACAGCATCTTTAAGAGCGGGAAGATTGTCGAAGTTGTGGATAAAAACTGACCGGACTATATTTTGCGGCGTACCGCAACGGTACGCCGCTATTTTGTATCTTTGGGGGAGTTTTTTTACTTGATACAGTGCATTTTTGATGATATAATCACAACAATGATAAATATGCCCTTTTCGCGCGGATTAGGGTAAATACGGAGTAGTAATGTCATGAATTCTAAAAAAAGAAAAGGCAATAAGCGACTCGAAAAAGCTTTGAGAATCGCACGCCTTGTGTTGTTTTTCCTGCAAATTATCACTGCGGCCGCATTAATCGTCGAGACGATGATATTTGCCATCCTTCCCGGGAAATACGTCTTGGTTATGATCATGGGCTTATGCTTTGCGGCCCTGCTCAGTTTTCTGCTGCTTACGGTTTCCAAGAAAAGAAGAGACATGATAATCGGATGCATATGGGCTCTGCTATGGATCCTGATATGTGTTCTTGCCGTCGTGCTGTATCTTGAGCCGGCCAGAAAGTCTCTTAAAAAGGTTACGAATAAGGAAGCAACGGAGACCATTCACGTTACCGGAATTTCCGTTCTCGTAAGAAAAGACGATAAGGCGCAGAAGCTTGAAGAAACGAACGGTTATGTATACGGCATCCAGACCTCCGAGGATTATGCTTTCTCCCTCGGTGCCTACGAGTACATTGCCAAAATGAACGGGATGAATATTACCGTTAAAGAATTTGAATATTACGACAATCTGGCGCAGGCTCTGATTAACAAAGAAATCGATGCCATGATTGCCGACACGTCATATCTTGATATGTTAAACGAGTATTCGGAAGGCTTCTCCGGCAATTACCGGATTCTTTCGGAGCTTGACGTAGAGTCGGAAATTCCGAAATCGGATATTTCCGTAACGCCGACGCCGACCGAATTCGAAGTCATGCCGACGATTGATCCGGACAATCCCGATATTACACCCGAGCCCGGCGGAGAAAAGGATCCGACAGGCGCTCCGGCGAAGCCGACGCCCACGCCGATCGTGCAGAAGACGCCGATGCCGGACAGAGGGGAATTCTCTGTTACGGAGGATTATTTCATTGTTTACATCAGCGGCATCGACTGCTACGGATCCATTGACGCCCGTTCGAGAAGTGACGTGAACATTTTGATGGTTGTCAATCCGACGACCGGTAAGATTCAGATGGTGACTGTCCCGAGAGACAGCTATGTTCCGCTTGCGGGCTTCGGCGGAGGCGCTTATGACAAGCTGACGCACGCAGGGATCTACGGTGTCAAGACGTCGATGAATACGCTTGACAATTTGTTCGGAATCAAGACCGATTACTATGTCCGCGTGAATTTCTCGAGCGTAGAGAAATTTGTCGATCTGCTCGGCGGTGTCGACATCTATTCGCCGATTGCGTTCACTTCGCATGACGGGCAGAACACCTTCACGGCCGGATGGAACCATGTAAACGGAAAGAGAGCGCTCTCATTTGCCAGAGAAAGATATGCTTTCCAGGGCGGAGATTTCCAGCGCGGAAAGAACCAGATGGATTTGATCAAGGCTGTTTTCGGCAAGATGACCTCGACTGCGGCACTCACAAATTTCCCGAATCTGATGAGTCAGGTTTCGAACAACTTCCAGACAAATATGACGATGGATCAGCTGACTGCATTATGCAGAATGCAGCTTGACCGAGGCATTTCCTGGAGCATTGACACTTATGCGGTTACCGCTTCGGGCGGAAATGCATTTTGCTATTCCTACAAGGGCTCAAAGCTTTATGTAGCTTATCTGAACTCGGATTCCGTTAAGGAGGCTGCATCGAAGATGCGCGCCGTAATGGAGGGAAGATAAAAACCCGCAGGATGCGGGAAAGGAGAATAACGTGCGGGAGGCTATTGCCGAATTCTATCAGGATTATCTTCTTCGGATGAATGCCGTGGATACGGAAGAGCAGGAACTGCTTTCCTCGGCGACGAAGAAGGGCTGGACGCAACATCTGGTCCGGAAGTCCTCTTTGATCCGTGAGTCCCATTCCGTTGTGGAAAAGGGCATCAATGAGATCATTCTTCCGCATGTTTTCGGGCAGCGTGAAACATCGGACGAGGAGGCGGAAGCGCTGAAGGAAGGCGCCATGTCTTACTTCCGCAAATCGCTTTTTGATGAAGTGATGGAGTCCTCCGTTTTGGCAATGCTTGCCGGCCGTTACGCGAAGACCGGAAACCGTTTTGAGGAACGCAGATGCCGTTTCGCATTTGCCAATAACGCGTTCATTTCCGCCGGCGGAGAGTTCTCCGGCAAATCCTTAAACGAAGCCAACCAGGTTCTTCGGGACATCAAAAAGCTTCGGGAGATCAGAAAGGAGCACGAGACCGAGGAATCGTTTCTTGAGGATGTTTCCTTCATGCTCGAGACCGGCCTTCGGCTGTTTGATTTGGAGCTTCGCGCGCTTGAACCGAATCTCAACCGGCTCATTGCACTTTTTAATGCCATTGCCGTAATCGGAACCTATCAGGATCTCTTTCCGAAGGATTTCCTCGAGAGGAAGATTGTTGCGACATTGAACCGGCTCGGGCTTCAGATTCTTTTCATGCAGGCCCTTCACTGGGACAAGGTCCGCGAACCGAATAAGCAGGCGTTAAGAGAAGTTTTCGAGCGGGAGTTCTCGGCGGAGCTTACGCTTCCCGAGAACGAGCGTCATCCCCGCTTTTTCATGATTTATGTATTATACTGCTTCTATGACGGAAAGCTTTCCGCCGATGAGTGCTTCAATCTGCTGAGTCCGTTTGCAGCGGATCTTCCGGCGAATACCGATTTTTCGGTGCCGGGCTGGTACGATTTCAGCAGGGATGACCGGTTCTTTGCCGTATGCTTTCTGACAAGGCCGGTGCTTCAGATGATTCTCGGAACAAGGCTTTCCTCCGAACAGAAGAAGCAGCGGGTTGCCGGCATTCTCTACGATGTGAAAAGCTATATCGAGACGATTCCGAGAGAGTGCGCGGCCAGGGAGAATATGGACTACTGTCTGTATCATCTCTTATATGATGTCGTGGAATTCATCGATGACGAGTCGATGGCGATGGAATTCATCGATACACTGATGATGAACCGCCAGCTTGCGACGCTGATCCATTCGATCATGGCGGCAAAGCTGACGCAGGCCATCATCGATCCGCTTGCCGATAAGATGCCGCAGCTGTTTTACGAAGTGCTTTCGGTGAACAGCGACGAAGAGGTGCGTGCGAAGAAAGAGGACCTGGCACTGTTCTTATATAACGCTGCCAAATGCCATGACATCGGAAAGATCCGGATTGCCACAATCATCAATACGCAGATCCGGTCGATTTCCGACGCGGAATTTTCGCTGATCCGGATGCATTCGGTCTGGAGCGCGGATATTCTTTCGAGAAACAAAAAGCTTTCCGCATATAAAGACATTGCGCTCGGGCACCATAAGAGCTACGACGGAAAGAGCGGCTATCCCGAGGATTTCGATAACCATGATTCTAAGTACCGGATTCTGACGGAGATCCTGACCATTTGCGATTCGATGGACGCGGCAACGGATGCGTTCGGGCGGAATTATCAAAGAGGCAAGACGTTCGAAAAGGTTTTTGCCGAGTTTGAATCGTTAAAGGGAACCCGTTACAATCCCGTCATCATTGATTTCATCCGGGATACGCCGGAATTGTTTGCGCAGTTAAAGGAAATTACCTCCAAGGAAGCAAGGGGAGATTTTTACTATCACATTTACCGGAAATACCGGTAGAAAGGAATGCATTATGGCTAATGGTTCGGGAAACGGCGGAAGAGGC
>CADBTG010000239.1 GCA_902797475.1 uncultured Lachnospiraceae bacterium
ATCACGGAGCAGTTTGAAAAGAATAAAAAACCGGTGCTGCTTAACGGTTCCTTTGCCGCCAAAACCGGTGAAGCAATGAGACTCACGCTTACGGGCGTGCAATCCGGCGTTTCGGTTACGGTTTTCGGACCTGCGCCTGACAAAGCGCAGAAAGAAGGCACATCGGAGGAAACCGTGCGGGAGAAACTGTCACGAACCGGCGGAAGCGGTTATGAAATGCAGTCGCTTGCGGTTTCGGTTGCGGATGGAATCTTCCTTCCGGCATCGATTCTGAATAACCTTCGAAGGGAAGGCATCCGGGCATACGAAGCCGAAGTGGCAGCAGGGCATAGAAGGCCTGCGGGAATCCGCCCGGAAGAAACGAAAGAAGCGGCCGATGTCAGACCGAACCGCATCGTCATCTCGGTTATGAAAGCGGAACAGCTTCGTGCAATCCGTGACGCGAAGCTTGATGCCGATTTCTATATCGACATGGAGGGAGAGTACGAAGCATGCCTTAGGGAGCTTAAGGAGGAGAGGGCCTTTTTGCTGCTTCCGAGAACACTGAAAGGCGGAAAACGGCAAAAAGCTCTTGAGCGGGCAGAGCAGCTCATGTTACAATGCAAATTGGCAGGAGTTGTCGTAAGGCATCCTGACCAGATTCCATGGGTAATCCGGAAAGGATTCCGATGGGAAGCAGACCGAACTTTGTATTGCGCGAATACTACAGCTGTAGAATATTTGATTGGAAAAGGAGCCGCAGCAGTCACGCTTTCCGAAGAGCTTCGAAAGAGTGAACTGCCGGAGCATCCGGATGCCCTGTTAACGGTATACGGCCGCTCGCTGGCCATGGTATCCGAGCAGTGTCCTCGCAGAACCACGGGACTTTGTACGGGACAGGGCAACGGTAAGGAAGGCGTGCTTTATGACGGGGAAGGAGAGGCTTTTCCGGTAATCCCGGTATGCCGCTACTGTCACAGCCTTCTGTATCATTCCCGCATCTTTACGCTGTTCCCGAGGTGGAATGAGGTTCTTTCCTGCAGGGCAGGCGGGTATCGATTGGATTTCACGACGGAGAATTATGAACAGACGCTTTCCGCTCTCCGCGATTATCAAACGGTGAGAGACGGCGGAAGTGTTTCACAGAGTGCGGAAACAACCCGCGGAAGTTTTGTAAGGGGCGTTGAATGACCCCGCAGGAAACGACGGAGTAACTATGAAGAAAGCCATTATCATTTCAGTGATTGTCGCAGCAGTCGTATTGCTCACGGCCGGGCTGATTCTTTGGAATCAGAACCGGGATGAGGAATACAGGCCGCGTCGCGGCGTGGAGCGTGAGATTCCGACGAGAACCCCGACGCCTACCCCGTCCCCGAGCCCGTCACCGACGCCTACGCCGTCACCTACCCCCACGCCGACGCCTACGCCGACTCCGACGCCTACACCGCGTGTTGTCTGGGATGAGGCTTTTCCGGATCTCGGAAAGATGAATTCCTGGCAGTTCGAGTATCGGGAATACTTCGGAGAGCGGGATACGAAATTTGTCATCAAAAAGGATTCCTCCGGGAACATGTCCATCGCCTTTCAGGGAAGAAGTCCTTTCTATCGCGCCTACAGTGACGTGGAGATGATGCGTTTCATCGACGGAAAAGTGTACGTCAACATCGGAGACACCCTGCGCTATTTCGGCGAAAACCCGGATTCGCTCGGCATCCCGAAGGAGGGCTGGATTGTAATTCCCGAGCCCGCCGAGTTTAACAAATCCGTTTTGGACATGCAAAGCTTCTTCTCCATTTATCCGGCTGTCCTTGCCAGGAATTTCAGCTGGACGGAGTTTACTGACAAAGGAGACCGCTTTGTCCGGCCGATTACAGCCGGGGAAGTCTTCTCAGTGCTTAAGGAAGCCGAGAAAACGATGGACCGCGACTGGGTTCCGCCGATTAAAAACATGATCGGCTCCATCAAATGGAAGGAATATGAGAGAAGGCTTCTTAAGGACAATGACAAGGAGCTTACGGAGGCATTGAAGCAGGCCGGCATTGCCGAATGGCAGGCAAAGCTGCTGCTGTCCGGGGCAAAAACCGTCAACAAGTCGCTTCTTTTATACGTATACGATAACTATCTCGGAGACATCAAGCAGACAGAGGACGAGGAGATGCGCATTACCTCCTCCGGACTGCAGATTTACATCGGTTCGCAGGGAACCGGAGAGCTGGAAATCGTAAGCGGGAAGGATTATTGGATTTCCTTCCGTCTGTCGAATCCGAACGGCAACACCGCGGAGAGACTTCTCGGGCTTATGCCCTATCAGGGGAAGATTGAAGCTCCCGCACAGATTATCGGGTTCCGCGCCTTCGG
>CADBTG010000240.1 GCA_902797475.1 uncultured Lachnospiraceae bacterium
AAAAAGGGAATACTTTTTCTGTTCTTTGATGAGCTCCGCACTGGCCCGCTCAAACCGTGCGACAAGCTCGTCACGCCGCCCGTCGATGCGAACCTCTTTGTAAGCTCCGAAAGCGTGGTAGACCATCTCACCGGCCTTGATTTCCATGTTGCGGATGCGCTCCCCGTACGCTCTGACGCGTGCCCGGTTAAAGAAAAACAGCGCACCCGAAACCGCGCTGATGCCGACAAGACAGAATACGCCCGTGAAGCCTGCTGCCACAATCAGGACGATGGCAAATCCGACGAAAGTCATCACATTTACCACGAGCAGAGCTGCGTTGACCAGCATGTTGACGGACGAAGTCACATCGGGGCGCACTCTGGCGAGGTTCGTGCCGTAGGTCATCTTTTTGTGCGCGGGAAGGTCCTCCGAAACGGAGAGTTCGAAGATTCTGAGGGACAGCTTATGAATGCAGTCGCAACGAAACGAATCCTCCAACTTGCGCAGGAGGATATCGTAAAAGGTTTTCAAAAGGAGCATGGCGCCGATGCCGAAAAGCCGGGGGAGAACCTCCTCCCCGGGGCGGCCCGCAGCGAGATCCGAGAGGATCGGCAACAGCATCGAGATGCTGAAAATGTCAAGCGCGGGGCTTAAAAGGCTTAGAAGCGTAAAGCGGAAGAACCGCCGTCTGTCCTTTTGTTCAATTGTCTGCAGCATGTAGCGAGTGGAAGTCACAACGCCCTCCGATTAAAGATTCAGACCCTTTGCCTCGTCGCAGCCGAGAACGATGTTCATGCACTGGATGGCGGCACCGCTGGCGCCTTTGCCGAGGTTGTCAAACCGGGTGGCGACAACGATACGATCATTGTTGCCGGTCACGAGAATTTCCATGCCGTCCCAGCCCGCACAGGCGTCGGAGAACAGCGCCCCGCCGGCCTCAACATCGGCTCCGAAAGGAAGCACCTTAATGAACTTCTCGCCCTTATAGTACTCCGCGAAGAAATCGCGCAGCTCCTCGGGTGTCATCTTCTTATTGAGTCTGTCGGTGAAAAGCGGAACCTGGACAATCATTCCGCTGTGGTAATTCGTCGTCAAGGGGCAGAAAAGCGGCTCCGCGGCAAGCCCCGTAATCGCTTTCATCTCCTTCAGATGCTTGTGGCTCTGGCCCCAGGCATACATTCTTGCGGAATCAAACTTCGGATCGCGCCCTTCCTCTTCATAGGCGGCAATCAGCTTCTTCCCACCGCCGCTGTAACCGGAAACGGCAAATACGGAAACCGGATAATCCGCCGGCAGAATGCCCTCCTTCACAAGCGGATAACCGACACCGATAAAACCGGACGCATAGCAGCCCGGCACCGCAATTCTCTTACCGTTACGGATGGCATCGCGGTGTCCCTTCGAAAGTTCCGGGAAGCCGTACGCCCACCCCTCGGTCGTCCTGTGCGCCGTCGAGGTGTCGATCACGACAACCCTCTCATCCGCCATGTCAGCCGCCTCAATCGCGGCCGCATCCGGCAGACACAGAAACGTAATGTCCGAATCGTTGATATATTTCTTAATCGTATCAGGGTCCTTGCGAAGCGCCGAAGGAATCTTCAACAGCTCGATATCATCCCTTCCCTCGAACCGTTCGAAAATCCGAAGCCCCGTCGTCCCTTCACTGCCGTCAATAAAAATCTTCGTTGCCATATCCGACCTCCTGCCATCAATCCGTTCAATTCAGTCTTATTGCCTCACATCATAATTCGTTTTCGGGAAAAAGGCAATACCCAAGCCTAAAAAGCGGCCGTTTCGCTGCGCTTGCGGCGTCGTCCCCGCTCCGGGTCTGTTGCCGTCCACGGTGTGTTTAGAGCAGGCACTTCACCCGCCGAATTTAACCGTATAAATTGAGACGCCGATCATAAACATCGCACAGAGGAACGGCCAGCCGACGACGGTCAGATAGAACAGAAATTCCGGTTCCATATCGATGTTCAACCCCATCGTGAGGAACGAAGTGAAAACCAGACAAACCCACATGAAGATGGCGAGCAGAATCGCGACCATGACAAATACGACCTGCGTTGCCCGATCCGCCTCCCGAAGAGGGGCTATCCGCTTCTTCAGGAAGAAACGATACCCGGCATACATAAAGCCCGCGAACAGCACTAAGCCGAGGAGGTAGAAGAACACATTATAGCGATAGATCTCATCCTTGAACATGAAAGAAGTGTTTTCGCTCTTCTTGGTCCGCCCAACCATCTGCAGCATACACGCAAAATTGGCAACAAGAACCGCCACCAGAAGGTATGCGGCTTCCACCCCGATCACTTTCAGATACTTTCTCATAAAAACCTCCGTATTGGAAAATGCAACGTTATTCTACGCGTGTAGAATATTTCATCCGTATCATTATCCTTGCCTAACGCCTTTAGTTACTCATACCGCCCCGCCAAAAGTTCGCGGCCGAATTCCTCAATCTGTGTATCCTTTGCCACGGTCCATTTGGCCTTCGGCTCGTTGAACACGGCCGTCTTGGTGAAGGCGTCGATGCCGATAAGCTTCGCGAGCTTCTTAAACGTCTTCTCCGCGCCGCTTCCGCCCTGGCAGGCGAACGCCGCGAACTTCTTTCCGGCAAGCTTATCCGCCTGCTCCGTGATGAATGTCCTAAGCGGCGGCGTAAACGTTGCCGCCCACACCGGCGTCCCGAAGATCACCCGGTCAAACTGCGCGAGGTCCGCCGAATACGCCTCAAGCTCCGGCTTCTCGCCCATCACCGCGCTCTTGCCGCCCCAGAAGAATTTGGCAAATCCCTTATCGCTGTACGCCTTCTTCGGCACAAGCCGCAGCACCTCCG
>CADBTG010000241.1 GCA_902797475.1 uncultured Lachnospiraceae bacterium
CCATTACGATGACGCGGTCGGAAAATGTCACCTCGTTCATGTAATGCGTGATTAACAATACCGTAATGTGCTCCTCCCGGTTCAGCCTTGCGACGGTTGCGAGCACTTCCTTTCTGCCGTCCGGATCGAGCATGGCGGTCGGCTCGTCCAGAATGATGCAGTCGGGTTTCATGGCCATGATTCCGGCAACGGCTATCCGCTGCTTCTGCCCGCCCGAGAGACGGTTCGGGGAATCGCCCCTCCGGTCGTACATTCCGACTGCCTTCAGGCATTCCTCCACGCGCTTTTCAATCTCCTTCGGCGGAACACCGAGGTTCTCCGGACCGAATGCCACATCATCCTCGACTACGGTTGCAATGATCTGATTGTCCGGGTTCTGAAACACCATGCCGGCGGCTTTTCTGATGTCAAAAAGCCGGTCATCGTCCGTCGTATCCATTCCGAGCACAACGACACGTCCTCCGGTCGGCAGCAAAAGCGCGTTGATATGCTTTGCAAGCGTAGACTTGCCGGAGCCGTTATGACCGAGAATCGAAATGAACTGACCTCTCTCGACATCAAGGCTCACGTCGTCAACGGCACGCTTTTCTCCGATTCTGTCTCCGTTCTCGTCCCGTCTGATGTACTCATGGATTAAGTTTTCCGTAGTAATGATTCCCATGACAATCCTTTGTGTGGCATTTTCCAAAACGATAAAAAAGCAGCGCAGCCGGTAAAAGGCTACGCTGCTCACATGTAATACTTATACGAGCTCGATTAAAACTTCCATCGCCGCATCACCCTTACGAGGGCCGATCTTTACGACCCGGGTATAACCGCCCTTGCGGCCGGCATACTTCGGTCCGATTTCATCAAACATCTTGGCAATCAGGTCAACTTCCTTAACTGCCTTCTTGCCCTTCTGCTCGGCATCAAATTTCGTTACCGGATAGAAGAAAGAAAGCATCTGTCTTCTGGCATGAAGTCTGGAGGGGCTGTCCTTCTTGATGGTCTTGGTCGCCTCAATCATGACGTCCTTCTTCTTACCATCGACAACTTCCTTTACTCTTCTGCCGTCTTTATCCTTCTGTGCAACCTTATAGGTTACGGTAACGGTCTCGTAGTTATCCTTTTCCTTCGCAGCCATCGTAATGTACTTCTCGGCGATCCGACGGATCTCCTTAGCTCTGGCTTCGGTCGTTACAATTTTACCATTGGAAAGCAGAGCGGTAACCTGGTTTCTCAACAAGGCTTTTCTCTGATTTGAAGTTCTTCCAAGCTTTCTGTAGCCTGCCATGTTAACCTCCATCTGCCGCTTGGGCGGCAACTATTTAGTAATGGCGAAAATTACTCATCGCCTAAGTTCAAAGACAATCCAAGTTCTTTCAGCTTGGACAGAACTTCCTCCAAAGACTTGCGGCCCAGGTTACGAACCTTCATCATATCTTCGGAAGTCTTATTGCACAGTTCCTCGACCGTATTGATGCCGGCACGCTTCAGGCAGTTGTAGGAACGTACGGAAAGCTCAAGTTCGTCGATGTTCATCTCGAGAACCTTCTCCTTCTCGTTGCTTACGCTCTCTACCATAACCTCAGCGGTCTTGGCGCTCTCGGAAAGGTCGATGAAAAGATTCAAATGCTCACTCAAAACCTTGGCAGCAAGGCTGATCGCCTCGTCGGGAGCCAAAGTTCCGTTGGTAAATACATCCAATGTAAGCTTGTCGTAATCGGTCATCTGGCCGACACGGGTATTCTCAACCGTAAGGTTGACACGCTCTACCGGAGTGTAGATGGAATCCACGGCAATAACACCGATGGGAGTATCCTCTTTCTTGTTCCGGTCAGCACTGATATAGCCTCTGCCCTTGGTGATGGTCAGCTCCATATAAAGCCGGCTGTCCGCGCCGCCGTTAAGCGTAGCGATAACCTGATCGGGATTCATGATCTCGATCTCGGAATCGGCATGAATATCACGGGCGGTAACAACACCTTCACCGGAATACTCGATATATGCGGTTTTGGGCTCATTTGAATCACTGTTATTCTTAATCGCGAGACTCTTAATGTTCATAATGATCTCGGTAACATCCTCCATGACACCGGGGATGCAGCTGAGCTCATGTACGACACCGTCGATCTTCACCTGGCTTACGGCAGCGCCGGGCAGGGAAGAAAGCATGATTCTTCTGAGGGAATTGCCCAGAGTGGTACCATAACCTCTCTCAAGGGGTTCCACAACAAAACGGCCATACTTCTTATCTTCGGAAATCTCTGCAATCTCAATCCTAGGCTTTTCGAAATCAAACATTTGTGCCCCTCCTTATGGGTATAACCGTTATATTCCTCTTTATTATTTGGAATACAACTCGACGATAAGCACCTCATTTACCGGAACATCAATCTGGTCTCTGGTCGGATACTCGTTAACAGAACCGGTAAGGTTCTCGGAATCGGCGGTAAGCCAAGCCGGAACTGCTCTGCCGTTCGTGGACTCGAGAATATCCTTGAATCTCTGAGCGGCCTTGTTCTTGCCTTTCTCGGAGATGGCGATAGAATCGCCGGGCTTAACGGAATAAGAAGGAATGTTTACACATTTGCCATTAACAAGTACATGCTTGTGGTCAACAATCTGACGAGCTTCCTGACGGGTTCTTGCGAAACCGAGACGGAAAATGACATTGTCAAGTCTGGTCTCCAGAAGAATCATCAGGTTTTCACCGGTCGTTCCGAGCTTCATCTTCTTAGCCTTATCGAAGTTGTTACGGAAAGGCTTCTCGAGAACACCGTAAATAAACTTGGCCTTCTGCTTCTCACGAAGCTGCATGCCATACTCACTGACTTTCTTGCCCGCTCTCAAATTCGTGCGGTTGCTTTTCTTATCAAGGCCGATCACGGAAGGCTCAATACCCAGCGAACGGCATCTCTTTAATACAGGACCCATTTCTCTAGCCATTTTATTATTCCCTCCTTAATCAGACTCTACGACGCTTAGGCGGTCTGCATCCGTTGTGCGGAACCGGCGTTACGTCTTTGATGCTGGTTACATTAATTCCGCTTGCCTGAAGCGCGCGGATTGCTGCCTCACGTCCCGAACCGGGTCCCTTAACCATAACGTCAACGGACTTCAGACCGTGAGGGATTGCTGCCTTAGCAGCGGTCTCTGCTGCCATCTGAGCAGCATAAGGGGTGGACTTTCTGGAGCCGCGGAAACCAAGACCGCCGGCGCTTGCCCAAGAGATAGCGTTACCCTCAGCGTCTGTCAGGGTAACAATTGTATTATTGAAGGAAGACTGAATGTGTGCCTGACCGTGGTCAACGTTCTTCTTGACACGCTTTTTTGCTCCCTTTTTCGGTGCAACTAATTTCTTAGCCATCACGAAACCTCCTAATCAGTTTTCACAAAGTAATATTATTTCTTCTTGTTGGCAACGGTACGCTTCGGACCCTTACGCGTTCTGGCGTTGGTCTTGGTCTTCTGTCCGCGAACAGGAAGTCCCTTTCTGTGACGTACTCCTCTGTAGCAACCGATTTCCTGAAGTCTCTTGATGTTCAGGGCAATTTCTCTCTTCAGGTCACCTTCAACCGTCATCGTCTCATCGATGATGGTTGCAATTCTCTTAACCTCATCATCGGTAAGATCGCGGACGCGGGTGTCCGGATTCACTTCTGCCTGGGCAAGAATACGATTGGCGCTTACTCTTCCGATACCGTAGATGTAGGTAAGGCCGATCTCGACACGTTTCTCTCTGGGTAAGTCAACACCACTGATACGAGCCATGTACTAAAACCTCCGTAAATAATAAAATAATGTTGGGTAAATACCCGGAGCCGAAGCTCCCGGGAGTGCTCTCCCTGCCGGTTTAACCGGCCAGCCGCTTTAAAGTGTGACAGCCCGAATGCTCGGAACCGAAAGCCCGTGTAGATACTCACGGACTAAGACAAAGTCGTCTTTCCTGACATGACGCTCTTCGTCCACACTATCACAATGTTTGCCGTTTTACGGGTTAATAAAACGACGATTGCAACACAAAAAGCAAGTGCTGTTCTATCGAGTCACCAATACTCTTCGGAACAACGCCTCAAGTACTGATGTTATCAGCCTTGTTTCTGTTTGTGTCTGGGGTTCTCACAGATGATCATGATGGCCCCTTTTCTTTTGATGATTTTGCATTTTTCGCAAATGGGCTTTACTGAAGATCTCACTTTCATAAGTAAATACACTCCTTTCCTCAAAAAAAGTCCGTATACTATAGTAACAGAACGTTTTGCAAATTGCAAGCATTATTTTAACGAAAATGCAAGGTTTTTCAAGGGTTTTCTGTGCCATTTTTATATCATGGCGTTCTGCTTGCGGAACGCTCGCGCCGAGTGCGGTTGCCGAAGGCAACATCTTCCTCTCGCACGAGTGTGCATCCTGCCCGAAGGGTATTTTGCTTTACGGGAAATCCCGAAGGAATTTCCCGTAAAGCAAAAAACAGCCGTTTCGTTTTAAGCGAAACGACTGTTTTTGTTTTTATTCTGTCACATTCCCGGAAACTGCCGTAAGCCGGAAAGTCTGTTTGAAGGCATTTCCTTTGGTTTCCTCGTTCGGCTCGCCGGTAAAATCACCGTTCACGGCAACCGTCTTTCCATCCCCGTCGTAGGCGTAAGTTACGGTTCCCTTAAAGATATACCCGTCATAAAAAGGCGGCTCGTAGGTATATTCCATCTTCTTCACGTGCCCGTTGCCGTCATAGGTAAATTTATATTTGTATACTTCCTCCGCACCTCTTTCCAGGGCTGTTACACGGCCGGCATTATCATATTCGACTTTCTCGAAATCATGCGGTCCGCCTCCGCCGCCATAATAGGAACTTTCGAGCAGCCGGTCATTCTTATAAAGGGACCACCCTCCGGTCATTGATTTAACCGCCTTATCAAGCGGGAAATTCTTTTGCCCGAGCAGGCTTTTAATCATCTCTTCATAGGACGAGGTGTCACTCCCCCAGCTATCTGAGATCGTCGCGAGAGTTCTTCCTTCCTTCGGACGCACGTAATAGTCGCGGAACCGTTCATCAAACATCGGGTTTAACTCTTCCGGCCAACTGACTCCTGTTGCCCAATTCATTTTCTCTGTTTCTTTCTTCAAAGCATCAAAGGAAAGGCCGTTGCCGCGCTCAAGCATTGCCCTGCATTCTTCCGTCGGGAAAAATGCCACGGCTTTGTCTCCGTATACAACGGTGTCGCCCTGCTGTCTCATCGGAATCACCAGAACCGGCCCGTTGTCGAAATGCTTAATCTTCAGAATATTTTTCGTGAAGTAATCCGAGCTCATTTCCGTCGCTTCGGTAATGCGTCCCTTTTCGTCATGCTTATAGGAATACAGGAGTTTTACCGATTCATTTACGTCTCGGGCTTTGATCTCCATGGATGACATGGCACCATCCGCATCGTAATCGTACGATACCTGAAACCTGTCATAGTAAGAGTAATCCATGAAATTCGCGGGCATCGGAATCATTTCCGAAACCCAGTATGCATCTTCCGTATCCACTTCACAAAGGACCAGTCTTCCTTCGGAATATGTCTTTTTCAGATAACTCCGATTCGACTGTCCGATCGGAAACAGGGTTATCTCTTCCGTAAGAACATTTCCTTTTCCGTCATAGGAATACAGTTCTCTGTGTGTAAGGGAATCATTCTCGTATATGAGTTTACGGATCAGGTTCCCGTTTTGGTCGTATGCATAGAAGGTCTTGTTCCATCCTTCGAGTTCAACGATCTTTCTTCCCTGCTCGTCTGTTTCCGTATACGGAAGGCCCCCGAGGATCCATATCGTGTCGGGAGCACTGCCGTCGTATCTCGTGTGTAACGTGCCGAAATGGGTTCTGATCACTGCCTCGGTTTCCCTGTCATTCAAATAATACTTCGAGGCAATCGTATTCCCGTCCGCATCATATAAGTTAACCACTTTATTCCATTTTTCCGGATCCACATAATAATTCAATGCCCAGAATTCCGACGAGCATCCGTCAAAAACATTTTCCGCCCGGTACGCATACTTCATTTCCGCAGCTTCCGCCTTTGCCCGCTCCTCCAGTTCCTTATCCGAGAAACCGGACGGAATTGGTTCGGGTGTCACCACGGGTGTCGACTCCCCGGTCGGAGTCGGAGCTTCCGTTACGACCGGCGTCGGTTTCTGTACAGGCGCTATTGTCGCAGTCGGAGTCACAGTCGTTGTTGCCGTTACACTCGGCTTTTCATTGTTTCTTTCACAGGCGGTAAGTGCCGCCATCATCACGAATGCCGCAACTGTCAACAGTTTCTTTTTCATATTTTCCCCCCTTATTTAACGGTGATTATTTCATCACCCGTTTTTCTCAATCAGTTTCGTTTTCTTCCAAAGCTTTACCATCAGCGGGTTCCACAAAAATACGAAGCCGAGGATGACACCGGAGTAATTCAGAATCACGTCATCGATATCCAGGCTTCCCCGTCCGGTCAGATACTGCGTCAATTCGACAAGGCAGATCAGTCCGAGCATGGCCGGCAGGAACAAATACCATTTGCGCGCCCATTTTCCCAAAAACGGAACGAACCATGTCATCGGAATGAATAAAAGGATGTTTCCGATCAGGTTGGACGCCACGACACGAATGCGTAACGACCGGTCCTCATAAGCCTTCATGTAAAGCCGGATGCTTTCAAACGGCTTCAGCGAATACTTCCGGTCAAGCCTTCCCGCGTACCAGACGCGGCTTCCGCCGAACAAAAGACCTGCCAGGATGATTAGATAGACGCCGAACAGAATCGCCATCGAAAATCTTGCGGCCCGCGGTCTCTTCTTCTCCGGCGTTCCCGCCAGCAAAAAGACGGTTCCGAGAAATGCCGTGCCGCCGATGATGATGCCGTACTGCAGGAATTCCTCGGTTACGGTAATGTGACCGCTCAATTCGGATATGATGAAAACATACGCGAGCACGCCTGTCATAAGATAACAGATGACTGCCATCGCAATCCATATGCCCGAGCTGCTTCGTTTGTTCTTTCTTTGTGCCATCAGATAAATAGTCTCCGACTGTTTTCGTATTTCGCTTCCGCCCCACTCCACGACGGTAAACCCCGTTCGCTCAATTGCTTTCCTGCGCGCCGGGCCGCTTCAGCAAATAGTTCCATTTATCACGCATCGGCTTCCTGTCTTCCGATGACGGTCCGTAATTGTCAAACGTGGCGGTTCCTTCACCCTTAATCTGCGCCAGCTTTCCGTTATGGTCATAGCTGAAGCTGTAGGTTCTGTCATGAACCCAGTCCTCATAATATATGACACGTGTCTTACATGACGCTTTGAGAATTCTTCCCTCGGAATCATATTCGAACTTCCAGTCGGCACCGCCGTGATGAAGTTCGGTAACCTGCCCCGCCTCATTGTAGCGGATGCTTACTTCAAGTCCGCTTCCCCATTTGCTTACGTATTCTGACAGGTATTCTCCGTCGAAGCGGTACCAGTCTCCGATAAAGGATTCGGCATCCAAACCATCTGGATATGACTCAGCCCTTTTGGCATCCCCGGTCAGACTGATGCCGAGGATTCTCGTCTGATCTTCGGAAAAATGATCCGCGTAAACTCCGGGATTCACTCCTGTCAGAGAGGAAAATACACTTTCGAGTGCAGTTTCCTCGGCAACCTTATTCTGCAAACGCTCGATTTCCGCGAGGTCATTGAGAATCGGACCCTCCGTCATTCCGGCGGCATACTCCAGTTTCCGTTTCAGATTCTTTCCCGGAGTAAACACCGTGGCAGCCTCGCCGCCCTCTTTATTCACCTCATACACGCCTACCGGCCCGTTCTTATAGTAATGCAGGGCATACTTTTTATCCGATATCGTCTGAAGTCCGCTCAGGATAATCTGTTCCGTCCATCCCGTAAGCCTTCCGGAATCATCTTTTTCATAACCGTAACGGATTTCATAAGATTCTCCCAAAGACCCTGTCACGGTGATCCGGGTAAGATTATCGGGTCCGAGGTCATATTGATATTCCGTGACGATTTCCGTGCCGAGATTCACTGTATAATCACCGAACGAATCTATGACGCTCTGCTTTGTCGTCAGTTTCTTTCTGCTTACAAGACCCTTTTCGTTATATGCATATTCCGCAACGGACTGTAAGGAATCCTTGTAGTAGTTCCATTCCGTCACAACCTGTCCCTTCTCGTCGAAGGAGCGGACCGTCTTGATTGATCCGCTGATTGTAAACGCAGGCTGTCCCTTCTCGTCATACTCGGTATACGGTTCGTCATACGGAACAAATGCATCCTTTCCGTCATGGCTTGCCAGTTTCCCGATGCTTCCCGAGTATACGTTTCCGACTGCCTCTCCGTTAAGGTAATACAGTCTCATGCTTTTCCTTCCGGTTTCATTGAAGACGGTGACACATTTCGTATAATTCAGTTCTCCGAAGGACAAAAGGTCAGCAGCAACCCTCTCGAGTTCATAGGTCTCCTCCGACTCCCATACACTGATTTCGAACTCGCCCCAGTGCTCAATTTCGTAGTTAAGTTTCTTAATCAAAGCTTCTTCGCTGTACTGCTCCGGAATCACGGACGGTGTCGGCGTAGCTGTCGGTACCGATGTCGGCGTAGCCGTATTCACCGGCACAGCTGTCGGTTCCGCGGTTACCGTTTCGGTCGGCGTCGGCGAGTTCTCCTTCGGTTTGTCCTGCTTTTTGCATGCAACCAGTCCGGTTACACAAATAAGCAGCAAAACCCAATACACTCTCTTCATCGTTTTCCCCCTGTGTAACATAATAATATGGGCACAGAAAACGCTTTACCCATCATTCCATTTATATCATATTTCCATGGAAAATGCTATGACAATAGTGTTACAAATTATTACATTTTCCATGAAGGCATAACATAAAACGGCGCTGTCCCTTTCGGGCAGCGCCGTTACTGTCGACTTTATGAAATATCGGTTATTTGTCTCTCCAGATGATACGACCCTTGGTCAGATCATAAGGGGAAAGTTCCATCGTAACCTTGTCTCCGGGAACAATCTTGATGTAGTTCATACGGAGCTTGCCGCTGATATGCGCAAGAACAATATGACCGTTCTCGAGTTCCACACGAAACATGGCGTTCGGGAGCTTCTCCACTACAGTACCTTCAATTTCAACTACGTCTGCTTTCGACATGCAAATCCTCCGTTAATGTTTAAGAAGTGATAAAATTTCCGGTTCACCCTCGGTAATGAGGATGGTGTTCTCATAATGCGACGATAACGATCCGTCTTCGGTAACGATGGTCCAGTTGTCATCAAGGATGCAAACCGGCCAGTCGCCCATATTGACCATCGGCTCGATGGCGAGCGTCATGCCGGGCTCCAGTTTGATTCCGCGGCGTCTCTGACGGAAGTTCGGAATCTGCGGATCCTCGTGCATCTCGGTTCCGATTCCGTGTCCGACCAAATCACGTACACAGGTGTACCCGTGCGCGACGACGTAATCTTCAATCGCTGCAGATATATCATACAGGTGATTGCCCGCTTTTGCAAGCTTTATTCCTTCAAAAAAGCTTTCCTCGGTAACCCGGATTAAATCTTCCGCTTCCGCGGAGATCTTTCCGACCCCGTAGGTTCTTGCCGCATCGGAATGGTATCCCTGACAGATCAGTCCTGCATCAAGGCTTACGATATCGCCTTCCTTCAGAATCTCCTGGCGGCTCGGAATCCCGTGCACCACGCGGTCATTGACCGAAATGCAGATGGATGCCGGATACCCGTCATAATTGAGAAACGACGGAATGCAGCCGAAACTGCGAATCTTCTTATCGCCGATGTCGTTCAGTTCCATCGTGCTGATTCCCGGACGGATGTGCTTTGCCATCTCTTCATGCACCAGGGCAAGAAGACGGCCCGCCTCCCTCATCTTTTCTATTTCGCTTTTTGATTTGATGGTAACCATATGAAAACCCCGTCAGGCGTTTAAAAACGCCTTAATACTCTCGAAAACTTCGGCAACTTCCTGCGTTCCGTCAACGGTACGGAGGATTCCCTCGCCGTTATAGTAATCAATCAGCGGCTGCGTCTGCTCATGATATACATTGAGACGCTTCTGCACGGTTTCCGGAACATCATCCTTACGGATGGTGAGCTCTCCGCCGCACAAATCGCAGATGCCTTCCTTCTTGGGCGGGTTAAACACAATGTGATAGGTGCCGCCGCAGGCGATACAGGCTCTTCTGCCGCTCATTCTGTTTACGATGCTCTCGTCCGGAACATCCACGTCAATGGCATAATCCAAAGCGTCACCCTGCTCCTTAAGGCTTGCGGTAAGCGCTTCCGCCTGTGCAATCGTACGCGGAAAACCGTCCAGAACATAACCGTTCGCGCAGTCATCCTTTGTGAAGCGGTCCATAATCAGTTCCAATGTCAGAGAATCCGGAACCAAAAGTCCCTGATCCATATAGGCTTTCGCCTTTACGCCGAGTTCCGTGCCTTCCTTGATATTCGCGCGGAAAATGTCACCCGTCGAAATGTGCGGGATCCCGTACTCCGCAGCAATCATCTTAGCCTGCGTTCCCTTGCCCGCTCCGGGTGCCCCGAGCATAACAATCTTCATAGCATTTTCCTTTCTTATTTCACGGAAAAAGGGTGAAGCAC
>CADBTG010000242.1 GCA_902797475.1 uncultured Lachnospiraceae bacterium
CGGTTCAGGGAAAGCACAAGCGCAAACATCGAAAGCACGAACGGAACAAGCGGCCAGGGAAGGCGGGCAATGCTTCGTTCAATCAGCTTCGGGCGCCAGCAGCCGATTTTGGCCGCTATCAAGGTTGTCAGAATAAGGCTCCCCGCAGAGGCTGCCGCAATGCCCCACATCGGCAGCTCGACATAAGACGAAATCACGAGCAGTACCGTGCAGACCACAAGGTGCGAAGTTCCCAAAACGATTGCCGTGCGATTCTTGAATTTCACCAATTCTACACGTGTAGAAACGCTCTTTGAAAGCTGCTTTCGAAACAAGAACCGAAGCACGAACCAGACCACAACCCCTGCTGCCAGTGTCGGAAGCACCATAATCTTCGCGTAAGGAAGGAACCCGAGCCCCGCGCTCGTCGCCAGATAGATATTCGTCGGATTGCCGATGATAAATACCATGCTGAACGTATTGGCCGCCACGAACTCCGTTACCAGATACGGAATCGGATCAATATCGGCGGATTTCGCAAAATAACAGATGAACGGCGTGAAGGTCAGAACCACGATGTCATTAGATGTGAAAACCGTCAGCAGCGAAACGGTCAGATACAGAAACAGAAGAAGCTTCTTCTGGCTGTTTCCGGCCTTTTTCAAGGTCACGCCGGCAAGATACCGGAACAGTCCGGCCTCGTCAAGATAGACCGAAAGAAATGTCATCGAAAAGAAAAGGACAAGAATCTTCAAAGGGTTTACGGACGTATTAGCCGTCAGCCCCTTCAGGTATTCCGAAACCGGAAGGCGGCCGGACAGAAGCAGGGCCAGGCAGCCGAGAAGCGCAATCGGCGGATAGGTATCAAAATGAATGCCGCGCCATTTAATCTGCGGCTTCCATAGAATCATCACAATCATCGCGAGACATGTAAGCCCGCAGATTATACCGGTTGCAATCATAACTGTTTCGTCCTCTTTCATTCGGACAGCACGCCCGGAAGGCGTTTCTTCGAATGTATTTCGTAATGTAGTCCTAAAGAAAGGCTGCTGCACCGCTTCATGGAATTGGAGCAACAGCCTTTATGTGAATCGGAAGCCTTCGCTTCCTCAGTTTTCTTTATTCTTCTGTCTTCTCAGGCTCGGTAAGAGCGGCATTGAGAGTTTCTTCCGGAGGCATGATGGGCTCCTTCGCATTTTTCAGAAGAAGGTTGGTCAGGATACCGAGAATCAGTGCGCAGGCAACTTCCGTGATGGTAACCTTACCGAAGGATACGGACAGTCCGCCGACACCGGCAATCAGGATGACCGATACAACGAACAGATTCTTGTTCTCGTTCAGATCAACCTTCTGGATCATCTTCAAACCGGAAACTGCGATGAATCCGTAAAGAGCCATGCAGACACCGCCCATTACGCAGCTCGGAATCGAGTTAACGAAAGCGATGAACGGAGACAGGAAGGAAATCAAAATTGCGCCGACAGCGGCTGCAAAGATGGAAACGATCGAAGCGTTCTTCGTGATGGCTACGCAACCGATGGACTCACCGTAAGTGGTGTTCGGGCAGCCGCCGAAGAATGCGCCGGCCATGGAGCCGACACCGTCGCCGAGGAGGGTTCTGTGAAGACCGGGATCCTTAAGAAGGTCGCGCTCAATAATCGAGGAGATATTCATATGGTCTGCGATATGCTCTGCAAATACTACGAAAGCAACAGGAACATATGCTACGAAAACGGTCATGAAATAGGAACCGGAGAAGCTGTCAAATGCACCCTTAGCATTCAGGAACGTGAAATCCGGAAGTGCGAGGAATGTCTTAAGCTGAATCTCCTTGTCCGGGCCGAGAAGGTTTCTGAAGGGGGTAATGGTCAGCAGGCACATTTCCTTGGAATCGAAAACGTACTTGCCGAGAAGCGTCATGACAAGAGCGAAAACATAACCGGCCAGAATACCGTAGATGAAAGGAATGAGCTTACCGCTCTTCTTGCCGTATACGGAAGAAAGCATCGTAACAATAAGGGTTACAAGTCCGCAAAGAAGGGCAATTTTCGTATCGGGCGCCGTTCCGTTCGCACCCTTCGCAAGATCACCGACAGCATTTCCGGCAAGGGAAAGTCCGATGATGGCAACGGTAGGTCCGATAACGACGGCAGGCATGAGCTTTTCCACCCATTTCGAACCGCAGAACTTAACGATAATTGCGATAACAACATATACAAGACCTGCCAAAACAGCACCGAGCAGCAGTCCGAAGTAACCGAGGGCAGCTGTCGTGGCGCCTGTGAAGGCGGAGGTCATGGAGCCGAGGAATGCGAAGGAAGAACCAAGGAATACAGGGCTCTTACGCAACGTGAACAGCAGGTAAACCAGAGTACCGATACCGGCACCGAAGAGAGCTGCTGCGGGGCTCATCGGTTTGTCCGCAATCATTTCGCCGACATTGCCGTTGATGATAACGGGTACAACCAGCGTTGCAGTCATGATTGCAAGCAGCTGCTGCAGGGCGAAGACAATCAGTTGCGGAAATTTCGGCTTGTCTTCCACTTGATAGATGAGTTTCATAGATACCTCCTCGAAGAATAGAGTTGTTGAGAGCAGGGCAAAAAAAATATGCCGTTCAGTCATATTTTCCCTTAAGGAAAATAATAGCACGGCATATTTGTTTTGTAAATATGTTTTCTGAAAAAACTACAAGATATTGTGTCATTCTATCGCTGTAGTACAACAGAATGTGGTTTTTGTCAATTAAATTGACATTTCCCGTCCTGTCACGGTCCCTGCCTGACAGAGACAGAACCGTTATAACCGAACAATACTCACGCCTTCTTAAGAGGTACCCAGATGAAGCACCTCGTCTCCGTTTCTCCCTCTTCCGGCGCCAGATAAACCTCCAGGTCGTAATCCCCGACAAGGGTGTAGCCCTTCAGTGCAGGCAGCCACTCCGACCAGATCTTCGTATTGGTGTCCTGAAGCGTTGCAAGCGTGCACGGGAACTGTGCCCAGCAGCTGCCGGGGATCACACGTGTCTCGCATCCTTCCGGAATCTCCTCCCACGGAAAATACAAATCCGCAATCCAGTAATCGAAGAATTTGCCGCGCATATCAAGACATGCGCCGAATGTTCCCATGATCGGACGCTTCTCGCCCTGTGCCATCCACTCATCCCAGAACTTCGGAACCTCCTGATAACTGGTCTCGGAGTTAAACTCCCTTTTCACGCCGACAATCGTAAACGGTGCCTTTTCAACAATCTGATAATCCAACATATTTCCACCCTCCAGTGTGATTTTGATATGCATCGGGGAACAGGACCGAAGACTCGCTCCGTGCTCTTTCGCCTGCGACGGCGTAATGCCGTGGAAACGCTGAAATGCTTTTGCGAAGCTGTCCGGAGAGTCGTACCCGTACTTCATTGCGATGTCGATCACCTTTGCCTCGGAACCGGTCAGTTCCTGCGCTGCGAGCGTCATCCTGCGCGCGCGGATGTAATCGCCGACGGTCATGCCGCACAAAGCTCCGAAGATCCGCTGGTAATAAAAAGGTGACAGAGCTGCCTTTGCGGCAATCGTTTCGATATCGAACTCTTCCGTAATATTGCTCTCCATGAAATCAATCGATTCCTGAATGCCTTCAATCCAGCCTTTCATACGTCTCTCCTTTCCGCCCGGTTGCCCCTTGCAGCTATACCTTACCATAAGGGTGGGCAATATACCCGACTTTTCGTGCTCACCCTGTCAGGGTGATATCAATTATTCTTCAATCCGGCAATAAACTGTTTCTGCGGGCTCTTCTCGTCGAGCTGCATCAGTTCGATCTTAATTCCGTCGGGGTCGTGCGTCCAGCACTGCCAGTTGAAATCCGCGCCCTGCTTCGGCGCGTCGTCCTGCGGTGCTCCGGTTTCGACAACCTTCTTCCAGGCCTCGTGAATGTCCTCTACCTCTAAGCAGATGTGGAAGAACCCAATGTTCTCGTCGCGGTACGGATTCTCCTTGGTCGCGCCGTAGAACAGCTCAATGAACTGTCCCCCGCCGCCGTACAGATACACAATCCACGGCTCCCCGTTCTCCGGGCGGGGAATGTCAAAGGCTCTCTTAAAGCCGAGCGTCTGCTCGTAGAACGCAACCGTCTTCTCCATGTCCTTTACGTTAAATGCCGCATGTCCGATTCCTTTAACCATTGTGTTCTCCTTTCGATTGCATCCTCTTTTCTGTTTAACAAACCTTCAAAAAGCATACCGATCCGGCCGGAATCACACACGTTCCTTCGCCAATCGCCGGCTTGTTTCCGAGACAATACAGAAGCTCTCCCGCTCCGGTTTCTAACGGGACCGGATACGCTTCCACGGTCGGATTGATCACCACAAGAATCTGCTCCCCAGCGCTGCTTCGGTAATATGCCAAAGGCTTTCCCTTTGCCCCGTCGCAGACAAACCGGATACCGCCTTCATTCCGGAGCGCCTCATGCGCCTGCCGGATTCTAATCAGTTTCTTCACTTCGTTAATAAGCGAATTCCTGTCGGCAAGCTGCGCTTCC
Organism: uncultured Lachnospiraceae bacterium; assembly: GCA_902797475.1. Taxonomy (GTDB): domain Bacteria; phylum Bacillota; class Clostridia; order Lachnospirales; family Lachnospiraceae; genus ISDg. Next base: position 4,513 of record CADBTG010000242.1, read on the forward strand.
ACGTTCGGCCTTTTACTGTCGGGATCTAACGGAATGTAAAACTTCTCGGCCGGTGCCTCGGAGAATCCCGCGCCAACGGATGCGTCCCACTGCATCGGCGAACGGGAGCCGGTCCGGCCGTACCCGCCTTCGACCGAAGTCAGATTTTCCACATACCGCATACCGATTTCGTCTCCGTAATAGAGGAACGGAGCACCCGGCATCGAAAGCAGGAAGGCAAATGCCATCTTGGCGTGCTCACCGGAAATGGTTCGTGCCAGCCGGTCCATATCATGGTTTCCGGACGGGATGCAGATCAAGCCGTTTCCGGTCGCTTTATTGTAGCTCTCGAGGTATTTTTCGACAAATGCCGACGCGTCTCCTTCGCCGCCGAAGAACGGCTTCTCACAGCGGAACAGATCGTTATAATGAGACGGCCCGAAATGCAGCAGAAAATCCATATGGAATCCGCCCTCTATGCTCTTGTCTGGCTCGCCCCACTCCGAGACAAGAACCGCCTCCGGGAACTTTTCATTGAGAAAGCTCCGGACATCCTGCCAAAGCGCGATGGTTCCTTTGCCGTCTTCATCATTCTTCACCAACGACCCGGCCATATCCACGCGGAATCCGTCGCAGCCCTTCGAAAGCCAGAAAGCCATCACATCTTTCATGGCATTTCTCGTGGCAAGGGCGCCTTTTGAATCCATGGGCTGCTGCCAGGGGCGATTGGGCTTGTAAAAGCCGTAATTGAGCGCCGGCTGGTGCGTGAAGAAGTTCACGATACAGCTGCCGTCCCGGTCGGATATCCCGCGAAGAGACCCGTACCCCGGCGCCTCCTCCCAGACACTGTCCGTCCAGATGTAGCGGTCCGTGTATTCATTGGCCGTAGCCTTCATACTCTGAAGAAACCAGGGGTGTTTCCATGAAGTGTGTCCCGGCACCAGATCGAGAAGCACGTGCATCCCAAGCTTATGCGCTTCCGCAAACAGTTCTTCCAAATCCTCATTGGTCCCGTACCTGGGCGCCACCTTATAATAGTCCGAAACATCGTAGCCTGCGTCCCCGAAAGGAGAGTCAAAGCAGGGGTTCATCCAGATGGCGTTGCACCCCAGATCCCGGATGTACGGAAGCTTCTCCGTGATCCCCTTGATGTTGCCGATCCCATCCCCGTCCGTGTCCTTAAAGGACTGCGGATAGATTTCGTAAAAGACGGCATTTGAAAGCCATTCGGGTCTGTTTTTCATAGTGTGTTCCTCAATCATCGATACTGTTCAGGGTATGCTTCCGGGCGCCTTTACCGGGCATTCGCCCGGTCGCCTCTATGCCGCATCTCTTTCATTCCGAATTCGCGAAAGCCGGCTTACTTTCCGTTCAGCATTTCATTTACTTCGGACAGTGTCGGCGGATTTAACGGGAGCGGGAACCGGGAAATGGCGACTGCCGAGCAGGCGCTCGCAAATCTCACGGTCTCCTCGTCGCTCATGCCGTGAAGCAGCGCGTACGTGCAGCCGGCCTTGAACGTGTCACCGGCTCCGAGTGTGCTGCGCACTTCTACAGAGAAGGGCTTCATGCGGCGGATTTCTCCGCCTTTTCTTGCGTAAAGCATCTCGCCGCCTCCCTGCGTGATGATGGAAAGTCCGTCTGAATTCTCCTTTAACAGCGAGAGAATCTCCTCCGGAGCCATGCCGGCGTAATGCTGTGCGGTGTATTCCTTGGAAACTACGTTAATCGCGGAAAAGCGATGCAGATCGGAGTCGTGCGGGCAGTCGATGGTCACATACGGAACACCGTTTTTGCGGCAAAGCTCTGCGCAAAGCATCGTTTCTTCACCAAAGTACGGGTCAATCGCAGCAGCCTTACAGCCTGCGATGTCCTCCTCTTTCGGGATATTCCACCACCGTTTTCCGGACGAGAAAAGCGTTTGGAAACGTCCCATCGGAGAGCGGACAAGACCGGCTATCACAACATAATCCATGACGCCGGGGTCGTCTTCCCGGAAACGGATTGCCGAAAGGTCAACCTTCTTCTCCCGGTAAAACTCTTTAAGCATCGGAGCCACAGCCGTCCCAATCCAGGTTCCGTCCATCCGAACGGAAACCCCGAGGGAATCAAGCACTGTGGCAGCCGTGCCTGTCTCCCCTCCCGGGAGGAAGTATTGCTCTTTGATTTCCGCATATTCATCGGGCTGCAAAAACCCGTCTTTTAAAAGAAACGAGTGCGTGCCGAGTATTTGTCCGAAAAGGTAAACATCAGGTTTCATTTGTCACTCCTTCTTCGTTTTGGGAAGCTCTCCTGCCTTCAAAACCCGATTTCTTTAATCAAATCGGCAAGGTTCCGGCCGTACACTTCCGCGCCGAGTTCATTCGGATGCAGGTTGTCGCGGTAGTACTCCGGCAGGTGCGGCACAAGGCGGAAGCCGTCGATTACGGTCACGTTTTTGTAAGCTCCGGCGATGCGCTTAACCTCGCCGCAGAAACGTTCGAATTTGGTCAGTTCCTCTGCCGGGCGGTCGCCGCGCCAAATCGGCGAAATGCAAAGAATCGGAATCTCTGTCCCGTAGATGCCGGTAAGCGTCTCGTAGTACTCTTCAACGGGCGCCATGGTGTCCATCCAAAACTGATTTGTGCCGAGCGCGACAATGATCTTGTCGGGCATGTAACCCTCCATCTTCATCAGAGATTTCTTGTCATAGACATACCCGCCGATGCCCTGGTTGATAATGTCATAATTCAGAATCCTGTTAGCCACGCTTACATACGTCAGCGCAGAACGAAGCGGGCCGTAGCCCTGCGTGATGGAGTCGCCGAGCCAGAGTACTTTCGCGCCTTTCTTTGCGGGCGTGCACTTGCCGTTCGCTTCGAAATTCCGGATTGCAACCGTTGCATCTGCCGGAAGATAAATGATGACATCCTTCTTACCGGCCGGAAGCGCGAATGTAAGCTTCCCTTCCTCCGGAATGTCCTTCACATAACGGATGTCCGAAATCAGTCCATCAATCGCCAGTTCAAAGGAATCCTGCGATCCGAGCCATACAAATTTGTATTCAAACGAGACCTCCGTCGCATCGCTTGAAAACTCCAACGTCTTGGCAGTGGTCGCCATGCAGCGGTCATACCAAAAGTCAAATCCGGATTTGAAATACGCAATCTGCTCCTTCGAATACTGATACGACCGAAGCCATCCGTCCTCGGTCTCCTCGAAGAAATACGCTCCGAAATAAATGTTCTGAAGTTCTTTGTTCGTCATAAAATTGCCTCCCGGAAAATGTGACACCCTGTTCTCGAAGGATGATTTGATTTATTATACCACAACCGAAGTCTTAACGCATCCGTCTTTGATTCTGATCCGTTCAATTAAGCCGGACCGGCTTCCGTCACTCCCCTTCATGCGAGTCCGGGTTGCCTTCCTTCACATCGCTTTCGTTTGTACTGCTCTCCTTCGGAATATGCAGCGCCGGGAAAGCGTGCTCCAGACGGCGTTCCGTATGCGTCGTTCTGCCGACCAGCGTGAGATAACGGTTCTTTAGGCGCTTAACACGGCGCAGGAGCTTCGCACGGCGTCTTTTTGCCTTGCGGTTCATCTCCTCACGGCTCTCCTCAAAACTCTTTCTGAGCCGGTCACGCTCATACTCGAGCCGGCCTAAGAACATCTCGCGGTTCTCCGACAGGGAAAGCTCCACGGCTTCACGCTTCTCCACCCACGCGTCGCGCATGTCGGCAAGCATTTCCTTCCCGTCTTCCCCTTTCTCCATTGCGGTGATTGTTCCTTCGTGCAGGCCGGTTCCGATGAAATCGGAAACATCGTCCATCAGGTCCGCCACATTTTTCGCAATTCGAAGCCGAACGCGGATCTTCCGGATCTCGAGGACAGTCACGCACCAGTCCGTCAGGTAGACGGCAAATGCCACAATCAGAAACACCGTGCAAACCTTTTTCGGGATCGCACGGTAGACCTTCTCAATAAGCGGGTGCACAATCATCAACGTCCCGGTGCAGGCAAGTCCCCAGATGATGGAGAACCGAAGACATATGTAACCCTTCAGATTGAACGGCTGCTTCGAGTAGTCCCACCATTTTTCATGGAAGACCTTTTCAAGCACCCACCCGGTAATAAATTCAAGAGCTGTTGCCAACAACACGGATACCGGAAACAGCACGAACACGTTGTCCCGAAACGGACTCAGAAGGATCGTGACACCGGTAAAACCTACCCCGTAAATCGTGCACACCGGCCCGCCGACGAATCCCCGGTTCGAGAATTCCCCGTAATTGACCGTATGATACACAACCTCGACACACCAGCCGAGGAAGGAATAGATTGTGATGTAGAACAACAGCTCGGAAAAGTTCAAGAGAACGCCCCCCTCCTACGCCGGCAGGCGGATTTCTATGGCAAATGTGTCGCCGCTCAGGGTCGCACCGATGGTGCCGCCCATGCGCTCCGTAAGTTCCTTTGCAATGGCAAGACCGAGTCCGCTCGAGGACTGCCGGTGGAAACGGTCCGCCGTATAAAACTGTTCGAATACCCTCCCGATTTCAATCTCCTCGGGATGCTCGACGCGGTTCGCGATGACTAAAAGCGCGGTCTTTTCGTCTTCCCGTTTGAGACTGATCTTCAGGGATTCATGCCCGTGAACCATCGCATTTTTCGTAATGTTCTGAAGGATTCGCTTCACGGCGGTTTCGTTGCCTTCCGTCATGAAGGCCTCGTCTGCGATTTCGATCTCGGGTTCGATTCCGGCTGCCTTCCAGACATCGTAGTAGGAAAGCACGGTCTCGCTTACGATGCTGCGAAGCGATATCTGCTCCAGTTCCAGTTCATACGCTTCATTCTTCAGTTTGGTAAATGTGAAAAGGTCCTCGAGAAGGTCCTTAAGCGTTCTGATTCGCTCCTCGATAATTGCCGTATACCGCTCCTTCGTCTCCTCATCCGGTGCCGTGCGCAGAAGCTGCACATAGCCGTCTAACGAGGTCAGCGGCGTGCGGATGTCATGAGACAGATTCGCGTAGGCGTCGGCAATCAACTTCTCGCGCTCATGCATGGCGAGCTTCTGCTCCCGCACGTCGTCGAGCGTCGCATTGATTTCATCGGCCATCTTCTTCTCGCCGAAACCCTCGATATTCACTTCAAGCCGCTTCCTGGATTCCTCTTCCCGGATAAAGCGAAGCTGGCGGCAGATCGAAAGATGCTGCCGCCTGATCAGCAGCAGGTACGCAAGCCCTGCCGCTGCCAAAATCCCGATTGTTACACAAACTGCTGTCATACCAAATCCTTTTTATGAAGCCACAGCCCGCCTGCGAGGAAGGATGCCGCGATAAATGCCACTGCGATGATGATCGTCGAACATAACATTTTCCCGTCCGAAGCGTATTCCGCGATGCGTCCGGTCACGGTGTAATGGGCGATATCGGCCTTCTCCCATCCGAGCTTTTTAAGGCCTTTGTCCGCAAATCCGTAAAAGACGCGGAGGATGTTCATCGCGATGCAGCCGCACAGCGCCATGGCAATCAGGTTGCTTCTTAC
>CADBTG010000243.1 GCA_902797475.1 uncultured Lachnospiraceae bacterium
GGAATCGAGAGCCGAAGTCGCCTCATCCAGTATGAGGATCTTCGGGTCTTTCAGAATGACCCTCGCCAGAGACAGCCTCTGCTTCTCACCGCCCGAGAGCTTCAGCCCGCGGTTACCGACCTGCGTATCATAACCGAGCGGCTGCGCGGCGATAAAGTCGTGGATGCTTGCCTTTCTGCAGGCCTCCTCGATTTCTTCCATGGTCGCGTCGTCCTTGGCGTAACGCAGGTTCTCGAGAATCGTGCCGTTAAAGAGGTATGTCTCCTGCGTTACAACACCGATCTGCGAACGAAGCCACGTAAGATCCATGTCCCGAACGTCCACGCCGCCGATGGTTACGGAACCGCCGAGCACGTCGTAAAGACGCGGAATCATGTTGACAACGGTCGATTTGCCGGAACCGGACGGTCCGACAATCGCGTACATCGAGCCGCCGGGCACGGTGAAGTTCACATCGGTCAGAAGAGGCTTTTCAGGGCTGTAGGAAAATACGACGTTCTCGTACACCACGTCCTTGTTCGCCAGGTCGGGCTTCTGTCCGTTCTCAGGCGATTTGATTGTAACGGGACGGTCGAGATAATCGAAAATTCTCGTGAACAAAGCAAGCGATCTCGTGAAATCCACGCCCAGGTTGAGGAGCGATTCCACGGGGCGGTACAGACGGTTTACGAGCGCCACGGTGGCAGTAATCGTACCGACGGTAAGCGCCGGATCATCGTTTCGAATCAGAAAATAACCGCCTGCAAGATAGATGAGAAGCGGCCCGATCTGGGTGAACATTCCCATTGCGACACGGAACCACCGCCCGGTCTGCGCTTCCTTCAGGGATATCTTCGTGACTTCTTCGTTCTTCTGAACGAATTTGTCATATTCCTTCTGCTCTCTCGTGAAGATTTTGACGAGCATCGAACCGCTGACACTTAACGTCTCGTTGATGATCTGGTTCATCTCGTCATGCTTCGCCTGGCTTTCGGTAACCAGCTTAAAACGGGTATTGCCGACAACGCGAGACGGAATGATCAATAGCGGGATGACAAGCATGCCGATGATGGCAAGCTTCCAGCTCATCGAGAACAGCGCCACAAGCGTCGTGACCGAAACCGCCACGTTGCTGACGATGCTCGAAAGCGTTCCGCTGATAACCGAGCTGACACCGTTGATATCAGTATTCATGCGGGTGATGATGTCGCCCTGCTTTTCGGTCGTGAAAAATGCGTGCGGCATCGACTGCAGATGCTTATACATCTGGTTCTTCATATCGAAGATGATGCGCTGGGAAATCCATGCATTGATATAGCTTTCAAGAACGCCGATGACCTGGCTGACGGCCACCGCAAGGAATGCGGCGATGCACAGCTTGATCAGGAGCTTCATATTCGGCGTGACAAGCGCCTTATCGACGATTCGTCCGGTGATTACGGCAGGGAGCAGTCCGACTACCGCAGACAGAAGAATCGTGACAAATACAAGCAGGAACTGAAACCAGTACGGTTTCATATAGGACAGAATCCGAAGGATCAGTTGTTTGGTAACCTTCGGTTTATTGGCTTTCTCCTCCTCCGTCAGATGACCTCGCGGACCGAGGCCGTACATTCCTCCGGCCATGGGTGCCTTCCTTTCCGGCTGTCGCCTCTGTGCTTTTCTGTCAGGTCTTAGCTTTCTTTCCGGCCGCCTTCTTCGTGGCAGCTGTCTTCGTTACGGTTGTCTTTTTGGCCGCGGCAGCGGGCTTTTTCACAGCCTTCTCTGTCGTAACCTTCTTTGCAGTTGTCTTCTTGGCAGTTGTCTTCGCGGCGGCGGGCTTTTCAGCCTTCTTCTCCGTAGCTGCGGCGGTCTTCTTCGCGGCCGCCTTCTTCGTCTCTTTCATGACAACGGATGCCGGAATGCCTTCGCCCTTATCCACGGCACGCCAGATTTCTCTTGCAACCTGTTCGGGCGTCTTCCCGTCGGTATCGACGATCTGCTCGCCCGGCGTGCTCGGTGTCTCGGCCCAGAAGAAGGAAACGGCTGCTCTTCCGCCCTTTGCGTCAAAGCGTGCCTTTAACGTATCTTCGGAGCAGACAAGCCGGAAACTGTACAACTCATAATCTTTCGATGTGATGCATCGAATCACCCGTTCTCTTGTCTCGGGCTCCGTCATGACAACCGAGGAAAATACGACGTAATCGTATCCTGCCTCCAGATAAGTGGAAAGAAGGAACGCCATGTTGCGGTCTCCGTATTGCTGCCGGTTATCGCGGATGGACTCCGGATTCACGCACCAACACCAGTCTCCGTCACAATATGCGCTGTTACTGTAGTGCTCGAATACACGCTTTCCCACGGTTGACTTTCCGACACACGGACCGCCGCTTATGATAATGAGTTTCTTCACTGCTTTATGCCTTCCTCTTCCTCAGATTTCCTCGTAAAAACGGAGCACACTCCGAAAACCATACTACCACGAAACCGCTTTCGGTTTCAACTTTTTATTCAAACTTCAGAAACAGTCTGATGACTCTTTCGGCGCTTCTCTTCAAATCGTCTCTTGTGAGGGCACCGACCTCAAAGGCCCGCTCCAGACGGTCGGGGAAACCGACAGGCATCTTCACGTCGTTACCTGCCAGAACCTCCTTATAATGCTCGCCTCTGTTCCACCAGTCTGTCATCACGAGCCCGTTAAAGTGCCACTCGTTACGCAGAATCTGCGTCAGCAGTTCCTTCGATTCGGAGCAGCGACGGCCGTTGATCAGGTTATAAGAGCTCATGATGCACCAGGGATCGGCTTCCTTCACAACGATTTCGAATACCTTCAGGTAAATCTCACGAAGCGCACGCTTGCTGACTCTAGAGTCGCTGTATATGCGGTTGGTCTCCTTGTTGTTGCATGCGAAATGCTTCACGGTCGCAGCCACACGGTTTCTCTGGATGCCGCGTACTTCCGCTGCCGCAAGCTTACCGGCAAGAAGCGGATCCTCTGAAAAATACTCGAAGTTTCTTCCGCACATCGGATTGCGGTGAATGTTTACGGCAGGCGCAAGCCACATGAACATGTTGCATTCCTTAAGCTCGGAACCGGCTGCCTCACCGATTTGATCCATCAAAGCCTCATCAAACGTCGACGCCAGAAGCGTTGCGCACGGCCAGCAGGTCGTGTAAACGCCGCAATACGCGCCGAGGCGGACACCCGCCGGACCGTCTGCCGTCATGAAGGAAGGAATGCCTGCCTCCGGAAGATTGCCCATGCCGAACGTGTTGGCCATGCCGGTATTCAGCTGTCCGCCGAGAAGGGTCATCAGCTCCTCATTCGTAAGGGAATCCAGGAATTCCTCAAGCGTATATTTGCCGCCCAGCTCAACGGGCTTTTTGATGCCCGGGCGCAGGGGCTTGTTAATCCGAAAGCTCTCACGGGCACGGGTCAGCGGCACAAAGCCGGAATCCTCTCCCTTTTTGACGCGTCCGATGATGCTGTAATCCGAATCGAAAGGTTCGGAAACCGGAAGGCTCTCCATCGTGCCGTCCGCTTTTCTTCTCTCGGGAAGCGAGGTCGGCGCCAGCGCATCCGAAAGTGTCTCGAGAACCCGGTCCTCCTTAACGTCAACCGTCTTGTTATACGGAATCAGATCGCGTACGGAACGGCCCAGGAAGAACTTATATGTCCCGCGCTCAAGCAAAAAGCTGTCCTTTGCAATTGCACCGAGATCGTCATAGCTCGCCATGGAGTTCCATGAGGCCCGAAGCGTCACATTTTCCGCTTCACCGGGCTTTAATTCCTTCGTTTTGGCAAATGCGACGAGGACGGCACTCGGCTTTCCGAGCCTGCCCTGCGGCGCACGCACATAAAGCTGAACGGCTTCCCGTCCGGCAACGGAACCGGTATTTCTGACGGTGCAGGTCGCCCGGATGCCGTTTTCATCTCCGGAAAGCTCGCCCGGAACAACCTCAAAAGTCGTATAAGAAAGACCGTATCCGAACGGGTACACGACATGCTCGGCCGCGCCCGGAATCGTCTCAAAATAGCGGTAACCCATGTAAATGTCTTCGTCGTAAGGCGCATAGCGTCCGTTCTCGTGGAATCTCTCGGAGCTCGGATACGCCTCTAACGTATCGGCAAATGTATCCGGCAGCTTTCCGGACGGATTTCCGATGCCGCACAGAAGCTCTGCCGCCGCCGTGCCGCCCTCCATGCCGGGCGCCCAGATCAAAAGCGCCGCATCCGCCTTCTGCTCCATTAAGAAACGAAGGTCCATCATGCCGCCCACGTTGAGCAATACGATGACCGTACGGAAATTCTCCCGAACCGTTTTGATCATCTTCTCCTCTTCGTCGGAGAGATAGAAATCTCTCTTCGGGAACACCTTTGCGGACAACTCGTTCATCGAAAGGCACAGATTCTCAAAAGAACCGGTGTCCTCCTGCTCCTCGGCATCGTCCTGGCCGATGATCCACGGATTGACCTCGTCCTCGTAGAACGAAATCTCGGAACGGTCCCAGCCCTCGCCGCTGAACCGGCTGATGGAAACGATAGCCGTATCGGCAAATGAGGACGCCTCCTTAAGAAGCTCCTCCGGAATTTCCGGTTCGATGACCATGCCGGGCGCATAGCCTGTCTTATACTGCTTCTGCACATATTCGCGGTAGAAATCGCAAAGCGGCTCAAAAACCTCGTGCCCGCCGACTTCCTTTATGCCGTCATAGATATTTTTCGAGTAAGCGCAGTATACATCGCCGCTTCCGCCGCCTCCGCGAACGTAATCAAACGTTCCCTTTCCAAGAAGTGCGACCTTAGTGCCTTCCCGAAGCGGCAGCGCGCCGTTATTCTCGAGAAGCACCATGCCTTCCTTAGCTGCATTCTTCGAAAGTTCTCTGTGCGCCTTGCTGCCCGTAACCCACTCCCCGTTCTTTCCTGCCGGAAGAATCGGTGTGTATTTGGCTCTTGCCCATCTGTCCATGCTTCAGTCCTCCTGATTATCTCTTATTACGCGCAAATTACATAATTTCAAAACTAACCGTCACATTGTCGTCAAGCTGAATATCATCGGCCACGATGTTCATTCCGTAAGCGCTGTCCTCACAGCATGACTCTGCAACCTTCATCGAACGGAAATTAACCGGCTCC
>CADBTG010000244.1 GCA_902797475.1 uncultured Lachnospiraceae bacterium
AAGGGCCGCCGTCTGAAGATTTTCTATGCGACGCAGGTTTCCGTGAAACCGCCCACATTTGTCATCTTCGTAAACGACAAGAAGCTGATGCACTATTCGTATGTGCGCTACCTGGAGAATAAGATCCGGGAAGCATTCGGCTTTGCGGGAACGCCGCTTCGTTTCATCATAAGAGAGCGGGACGAGAACAAACAGTAAGAAGGAATCGGTTATGGTTATCAGAATCGCAATATGCATCGTGGTCGGCTATTTATGCGGCACGGTTTCTACAGCCTATCTGGTGGGAAAGCTCCACGGCATAGACATCAGGCAGTACGGGAGCGGCAATGCCGGCGCGACAAATGCCATCCGCACGCTCGGCAAGAAGGCCGGAATGCTTGTATTGCTTGCGGACCTTTTGAAGGTCATGATTCCGGCATCTATCGTGCATTACGTCGTATTTTCCGGAGAGGATTACGCGACGCTGTTATGTCAGATTACCGGATTTGCCGGCGTGCTCGGACACAACTATCCGGTATGGCTTAAGTTCAAGGGAGGCAAGGGAATCGCAGCCACGGGCGGCGCGATGATTGCGACGGATTTCCGCTATGCGCTGTTCATACCGGTATTCGTGGCGATTGTGTATTATACGAAATACATGTCGGTCGGATCGATGTTCGTCGTGTTTTTGTACCCGGTATTCCTGGCGGTCATCAAAGCCGGAGAGCCTTATTTTGTTCCGATGCTCATTGTCGCCTGCCTGTTTACGGTTTCCGGCGTGTACACGCATCGCGAAAACATAAAAAGATTACTTAACGGAACGGAAAGAAAGATGGGACAGCATGTCGATACTTCCGCCGTGAGCATAACAGAGGAAAAGGAGAACAATTCATGTTCAGAAGAGTAGCCGTACTCGGTGCCGGAACCTGGGGCACCGCACTCGCCATTCAGTTGGCGGAAAATGACAACGAGGTCACACTTTGGAGTAAGCTTCCGAGAGAAATCGAAGCGCTTCAAAAGGATCGGAAGAACGTTCCGAACCTGCCTGACGCCGTGCTTCAGGACAGCGTCATTCTGACGACCGATCTGAAGGAAGCCTGTGAAGGAAAGGATTTGATCGTATTTGCCGTAGCAAGCCCTTACGTGCGTGCGACCGCGAAGGAAGCGAAGCCCTTCATCCCCGAAGGACAGATCATCGTCAATGTGGCCAAGGGCATTGAGGAAAGCACGACGATGACGCTTACCGAAGTCATAAAAGACGTGATTCCGTGGGTTGAGACCGCCGTTTTGTCGGGTCCGAGCCATGCGGAAGAGGTCGGAAGAGATATTCCGACGGCCATCGTGGTCGGCTCGAAGAAGCATTCGACGGCGACGATGATCCAGGATACGTTCATGAATGAGTATTTCCGGATTTACACGAGCCCCGATGTCATCGGCATCGAGCTCGGCGGATCTTTGAAGAACGTCATCGCGCTCGCAGCCGGCATTGTGGACGGCCTCGGGCTCGGCGACAATACGAAAGCAGCCCTGATGACGAGAGGCCTTACCGAAATCAGCCGTCTCGGCGTCGCGATGGGCGGCAAGCTCGAAACCTTCCTCGGGCTTTCCGGAATGGGCGATCTGATTGTGACCTGCACAAGCACGCACAGCCGTAACCATAACGCCGGATACCTGATCGGACAGGGATATACCATGCAGCAGGCCATGGATGAAGTCAAGCAGGTCGTGGAGGGCGTTTATTCAGCTAAATCCGCACTGCAGCTTGCACATAAGTACGATGTTGCCATGCCGATTGTAGAGCAGGTCAACCAGGTACTGTTCGAAGGGAAGACCGCCATGGAAGCGCTCGACGATCTTTTCACGAGAGCCCGGGCGGAGGAAATCAACTGGGACGACGAAGTATAAGGACAAGCTATGAAACGTTACATCGTGATCGGCGAAATCTTGCTGATCCTGCTTCTGACCGGCTTAATCCTGTTGGATTTCACGGGAATCGGCCGTAAGGAGCGCAAACAATATAAGGCTATCGACCACTTATCCAAAGATGCGACTCCGGAGGTTGTTTCCGTTGCGCCGCTTGAGGGCAAGGACCCTTACGTGTATCACGTGGAGGGTGACAAACTGGTCGGACCGACGCCTACGTCCACGCCGACGCCGACGCCCACGCCGACTTTAAGCCCCGAAGAGCAGTACATCCGGGACGGCATAGAGCGGGCATATGCCTGCACGATTCCCGACAGCATCGCATTTGCCGATGTCAAGGATTACCTGAGCATTCGAAGGGAGCCGGACGGCAATTCCCAGAGACTCGGCGTCATGAATCCGGGTGACAGCTGCCTGTTGGAGGCCGTGGACGGAGAGTGGGCTTACGTGAAGAGCGGAAGCATTCTCGGATACTGCCTTGTCGAGTATCTGATCCGCGGCGAGGAAGCCAAGACTTATGCGAAGGAGCATGTGGTTTACACGGCGACCATCATCGGCCCGGTCAATATGCGTTCGGAGCCTACGACACAGAAGGAAAATGTGCTGGCCACTTTAGAGGTCGGGCAGACGGTGACGGCCAAAACGCCGGCTCTTCGAAGCGACGGAGACCCGACCACGCCGCTTTTTACCGAAGTGGAGCTGAAGGACGGAAGGACGGGGTATATCGCCACAAACCTTGCGGAGATAACCTATTCCTGGCCGGTTGCCCACATCATAGACGATCGAAAATCACAATAAAAGGAGCTTAGATTTTAACCATGGAAATGACATTGCGTTGGTACGGAAAGGATTTGGACAGCGTAACGCTTGAACAGATCCGCCAGATTCCCGGAGTTACGGGAGTGATTTCTTCTCTTCATAAGGTTCCCTGCGGCGTTGCCTGGACTTATGAGCAGGTGAAGGAACTGAAGGATGAGATTGAGGCGGCAGGGCTGAAGCTTTCGGGCATCGAGAGCATCAACGTGCACGAGGACATCAAGCTCGGCGCCCCGACAAGAGACTATTACATCGAGAACTACCGCAAATCCCTCGAGGCGTGCGGACAGAATGACATT
>CADBTG010000245.1 GCA_902797475.1 uncultured Lachnospiraceae bacterium
AAGCACGACCGTATCTCCCGAAGGAATCGCTGCCGTCACGGCGAAAGCATCCTTCATTGCGCCAACCGTCTCGGAAATCATCCGAAGACTTACCATCGGCCGCACCGCATCGTGCGTTAAAAGGATATCCTCGTCCGAAGCCCGAAACCGCGCTACGGCCTCTTCCGAAAGAATCCGGACCGTGTCGTTTCGGCTCGCTCCGCCTTGACAGACCTCTGTTCTCTTCACGCTTTGCAGTTCCTCGGGAAGCGACTTAAGAAGTTCCTTCGTGTAATCCGTCCACTCCTTCGGAACCGCAATCAGAACCGCATCGATTTCCCGGGCCGCGAGAAAAACCCGAAGCGTCCGAAGAAGCACCGGCTCGCCGTCAAGCAATAAAAACTGCTTCGGCATCGCCTGCTTCATCCTTGTTCCGCTTCCGCCGGCCACAAGTCCCGCAATTACCATAATCGTTCCTCCCGGCTCACTTTACATCCGGTGCGAGCAATCTGTTCAAAGCGCAGAATACCGCACGGATCGAAGCCCTGGTGATGTTGGAGCTGATGCCCACCCCGAACGTCGTGGCGCCGCTTCCCGTGTCCTCCATCGACACGTATGCGGCAGCCTGTGCCTCGGAACCCGTGGTCAGCGCATGCTCCGTATAGTCAAGCAGCCGGAAGTTTCGTCCGACAAGCTTTTGCAAACCCTTCTTAACCGCATCGATAGGACCGTTTCCGTAGCAGTCAAGCGTCATCTCTTTGTCACGGTAGGACAGCGTCAGAACGGCATGCGTGTCTTCCTTTTCCGCCACATCCGTCCGGTCGTTCACATTGCAGCGGATGAAACGAAGCGGCGACTTTCTCTGCAGATATTCCTTGCGGAATACTTCGAGAAGTTCCTCGGGCGTAACCTCTCCGCCTTTCTGCTCTGCATACGTCTGAACGCTTCCGGCAAATTCGCGGTGCATCTCCTTCGGAAGCCGGAATCCGTGCGTTCTCTCCATGACAAATGCCACGCCGCCCTTTCCGGACTGGCTGTTGATTCGAACAAGCGGCTCATAGGTCCTGCCGATGTCGCGGGGATCGATCAGGAGATACGGAACTCTCCAAAGCCCGTCCGGCGTCTTCATGCCGGCAAAGCCTTTGCTGATGGCATCCTGATGTCCGCCGGAGAAAGCCGTGAAAGCCAGTTCTCCCGCGTAAGGATGTCTCGGATGCACGGGCATCTTCACAAGCCGTCTGTATTCTTCGGTGATTCCCGGAATATCCGAAAGCTCAAGTCCCGGATCAACGCCTTCCGCAAACAGGTTAAGCGCAATCGTCAGAAGATCCGCATTGCCGGTCCGCTCTCCGTTTCCGAAAAGCGTTCCTTCGACACGGTCCGCCCCGGCCAGGATGCCGAGCTCGGTTGCCGCAACGCCGGTGCCGCGGTCATTATGGGTATGGATGCTTAACGTAACCGCATCCCGGTTCTTAAGGTGCGTCGAAACGTATTCCACCATGTCGGCATATACGTTCGGGGTATTCAGTTCCACGGTTTCCGGCAGATTGATGATTGCCTTGTGTTCCTTTGTCGGCTTCCAGACGTCAAGAACGGCCTCGATGACTTCAACGGCATACTCCGGTTCCGTTCCGCTGAAGCTTTCCGGCGAATACTCGAAGATGACCTCGCCCGGGAAGTCCCCGGCGCATTTTAAAACAGCCTCCGCGGCACGGACGGCAATGGCCTTCGTCTCTTCCCTGCTTTTGGCAAATACGACATCTCTTTGGAGTACCGACGTCGGGTTATAGATGTGCATAATGACGCACGAAAGACCGCGGGCCGCTTCAAAAGCGGTCCGAATCTGATCCTCGTTACATTGCATCAAAAGCTGGATTCTGCAATCGGCAGGAACCAGCTTTTCCTCCGCCAGACGGCGGACAAATTCATATTCCACGGAAGATGCGGCGGGAAAACCGACTTCAATGTCACGGAACCCGAGCCTTAATAAGTAGGTGAAGAACTCCGTCTTCTCATCCACCGTCATCGGTTCCATCAAAGCCTGGTTTCCGTCCCTCAGATCGACGCTGCAGAAAAGGGGAGCCCGGTCAATCGTCCTATAGGGCCACTTTCTGTCGGTCATTTCGGGGACGGGATTCCGCCGATATCGTTCAAAATGCTTCATATCGCCTACTCGATGCCGAAACGGTTGTTCACCGCGGCTTCAATCTCCTTCAGCACATACTCTTCGCCTTCGCCGTCACAGACGACGGTGATCTGTTCTCCGCATTTTACCTGCGCGCTCAGAATGCCTAAAACGCTCTTTGCATTTACCTCATATTCCCTTACTCGAAGATAGACTCTGCAGGGACGGGAAAGCGCGATCCGGCTCATCTCTCCGGCGGGCTTGATATGCAGCCCTTTTACATTGTTCACGGTTAAGGTTGCCTGTACCATAGACATCTCCTCCTTTCCGGTTTCGGGCAGCTCCGTTATTCCGAAAGTGCCTCGTAAATCTGCAATCCGATTTGTGTTTCCGTCTTCGGCTTCCAATCCGGATGCTCCGCATATTGATTACCCGTGTCAAATTCGATGTATAAATCTACGGGACCGGGTTTCGTTACATTTTTCAAATCCACAAAGGGCTTCAGCTGCTCGGCCGAAGTAACGGTTTCGAGGATCGGCTTGAAGCCGGTCACCTTAATATCGATTTCGGCTTCGTCCTCGAGCTCGTTGATCAAATCATCGGGAAGGCGCAGACCTTCGGGCAGATTCCGGTATTCGATCTTTGATTTTGCAATCGTCAGCACCTTTTCGCCCGTGGCTTCAACCGTTGCCGTCGCAATGACATCCGACGTATCCGACTTCAGGTAGACACCGTCGGGAAGGTATTTCAGAATGTTGAAATTCTTCGAAACGGGCTGCATGCTTTTGATCAGGGGATTCTCGGTCGTAAACGGAATCTCGATGAGTTCAAGCTCCCTTAATACTTCATCATCCGCCGCGATGCGGATGGTTTTGGGGCTGTACTCAAAGTCATAGATACCGAAGCCATCCATGACGTTCGCGGCATCTTTTTCTACCAATAAGGGTATCTCCTTCACCTGAAGGAGCTCAACCTGCACGGCCACGGTGCTCTGCTTCAGTTCCAGAGACGCATCGTCGATTCTGGCGCCCGTGCTGTCTACCGGATAAAGCGGAACCTGATACCGCTGTCTCGGTGACGTCATGCCGGAAACGTCGACATCCGCAACGAGTTTGGATACGGCATCCACAATTTCCTTCGGACCGGTAACCTCCAGGGAATTGGAGGACTGCTCGCGTATCAGGGCGTACCGGTCATCGGGAGCGTTCAGTTTGTTGATGGAGACACTGATCATCTTCGTCTCACTCTGCACACGCTTTACCTGTAGTACTTTACGGGACTGGAATGTAATCTCAAGGCTGTCCGCATGACCTGCCGAGCGGGGCGTAACCACAATCGGAAGGGCGTTTCCTTCGTTACCGACGAAATCGTTGAAATCCGCGGTTGCCACAAAATCGGACGGTCCGAGGTTCTCCACTTCGGAGCGCTTTCCGGTGACCTTGATGGACAATGTTCCGATTTCATCCGTCTGAAGGGAAATGTTCACATTTTCCGGAAGGGCATTATAATCATCTCTGTGCAGCGTCTGAATCTCAATGCCTTCAATCTTCTTGGTCGTCTGCGGATCCGAAATGCTCATGATCGTAACCCAGATCAGAAAGGCCAGCAGTAAGGACAGGAGCTTGACGCCGATATTCCGGGTGAGCATGACGCCGAGCTTTTTGAAGGCGGATTTCAGCTTTTTGCCGATTTTAATTTCTTCGGACTTAATCCGCCTGCCCAGGTTCTGCTCCTCGGTTTTAAGCTTTTTTGCCATCTTTCTCTCTTTCCTTTCTGAACAGCAGACGGCTCTGCGGAGTCGATTTGTTCTGGAATTCCAAGAGCTTGTTGGAAAGGAACTCCTGATCCACGCCGCGGATCAGCTGACCCTTCTGGGCGATGGAAACCTTTCCGTTCTCCTCGGAAACGATAATGACAAGCGCGTCGGTTATTTCGCTGAGTCCCACGCCCGCGCGGTGTCTCGTACCGAGATCCTTCGAAAGACGCATATTCTCCGAGACCGGAAGAATGCACGTTGCAGCCGCCGCACGGTTACCGCGGATGATGACCGCGCCGTCATGAAGCGGCGTATTCTTTTCAAAAATGTTAATCAGCAGAGCGGCCGTGACAACCGAATCCGTCGGAATGCCGCTTCGCTCGTAATCCTCAAGACTGATGACACCCTCTATGCAGATCAGCGCGCCGGTCTTCACCTTGGCCATTTCGAACACGCCGGTCAGGATTTCGTCTCTCGTCTCATCGGAGTAGCGTTCTCCGGAATCGGAATCTCCGAAGAAGCTCAGAAGCCTTCTCTGGCCGAGCTGTTCAAGCGCACGCCTGAGCTCAGGCTGGAAGATGATGAAAATGGCAATGATTCCGACGTTAATCGTATTCACGAAAATCCACTGGATTGCGGTAAAGCGGAACAGAGAAACAAGCACCCAGACAACGACAAGGATGACCATGCCCTTTACCAGATACCATGCTCTGGTTCTCTTGATCCACTTGATCAGGTGATAGAGCACAAACGCAATCAGCAGAATCTCCACCCAGTCAAGCAGATGAATCCGGGGAATCAAAAGCCGGTTGAAATACTTCGCAAGAAAATCTTTGAGGTTATCCCACACGGAAGAATTCCTCCTTTATCTGAGTTTCTCGTCCTCTTCGCCGTCTTCGGAATCCTCGGCGAAATATAACTGTTCGTTTACGTCCTCTTCTTCCTCTTCTTCGTCGATATCCATCGGACGAACGGGCTTCTCGGTACGTTTCTTCTTCGCGGGAAGCAGTGCTCCGATGCCGCGAAGCTTGGATATGATCGAATCAAAAGGCGCCTTCTTCCTTCCGCCGCGGCTCTTCGGTCCGGTAATGACAACTTCGTCGTCCTCATCCTCGTCATAATCCGGCTCGGGGTTGGAAGCCAGGTCTTTTCTGAGCCTCTTGGCATCTCCCGCCGTCAGCTCCTGCCTGTACGGATTGTTCTTATTGGCAAGCATCGAGTTCATTGCCTCGATGGCAGATTCCTCATCCTCATCCCCGGGAGTATCCTCGCTCCTGGACATAACCTTGCGGATGGTGCGTCTCGGTGACTTTGCGGTAATCTTCGGAATCGCGGTCACGTAATAGTAATACCGCTCGTCCTCAAACTGCACATGCTCCGCCGCCGAGTAATTCAGCACTCTGTAGAAGAACAGGCAGACAAATACGATGCCCATCGATATCAGGCTTCCGAATACCATCTTGCCGATCGACAGATTCATGTCGTACATGAATACTCCGAGAATGATGTAGCTCAGAATCATCACGCCGGTTCCGACACCGAGTGAAATCTCAAACGCATAATCCATCTTAATGGCTCTCAGGAGTACGACGACCACGATGACAACCGCAAAAATCGCCATAACAATATACATATGCGGATTCTTCAAAAGGTCATCAAGCACCTTCATGTAAAGAGCCAGTGCCTGGTCCTTTGCGGCCTTCAGCTCATCTATCGTGATGATGTTGTTCTTAACTGCCCTGAGCAGATAGAATACGACCGCACCGCAAGCCGCCGGAACAATTGAGAAGATGTTTCCGAACATGCCGATGAACAGCGGAACCACATAAGGAAATCCCATGGAACAAAGAAGCGGCGTTGCAATGATCGTAACGCCTTCCTTCGGTGCGAAGCGAAGGAAGAAAAGGTACATGACCAGAAAAATCAGAACAACCGTGACCGCAATCAGCACGGAAGCCGTAATCAGCTGCAGGAATATATAGGCAGCTGCGACAAATACCATCAAAGAAGGCGGAAGCACCGCCGAAAATACGGATAAGGCAAGAATGACGCCGAACCCCGAAAGGCCGGTGTTGTATCCGATGACCTTGCTGAGTTTCCGAAATGACAGAAACATCAAAAGAAACTTCAGTGCCGTCTTCACGATCAGATCATGCCGCTGGTACAATTCCGTAATCTTGGCACGAATCTCAAATAAGAGCATCATGACTGCATCTCCTCCCAATTCTCCTCTTCCAGTTCTCTCTCGTAATCCTGTTCCTCGGAAATCCGGCGGATTCTTCCGAGCATCTTATAGTACTTCGCCAGCCGCTTATGGGACTTAATGTACGCATACTTAGCCCGGCCGAGAGACAGTACGATGTAGACCGCGAGAATCAGAATGTAAATAGCCAATGCCCTGGTGCCCAACATTTTATAATTCAGCAGCAACGCATTTTTAATCAAAAACTCCAGATAATACATGATAATCATAATCAGGACAATCAGATATCCGACCGTGACTCCGATGATTGACTTCAGAATTTCAAGCCGCACATAATCCGCGCGGAAGAATCTTGCCTTCTTTAAATCGTCGGCTCCCTCATGCTTATCATAGATGGCACACCGGGTCATCAGTCTTGTCTTTTGGTTATGAATCATCCGGCAAAATCCTCCCATCCAATAGTCCTTTTAATTATACCATACTTCCCCGGCAAAGAAAAGCGATAAATGTTACGTTTTCCTTACAGTTCCTTGACATTTTCGTGCATTTTCCGTGTTTTTTCGGGGGTTTCGGGTCTTTTTGCAAAAACGAAGGTCTCCCGACGGGTGAAAATCAGGATAAAGTGCCGTTTCCGGCATAAAAAAAGGTACCCGGCAGCATCAGAAAAGCTGCCGGATACCGAACGGTTTCCGAAATCAGGAAAAAGGTCTTTCTTTGCGGAAATCCCCCTTGGGTTCCCGGATTTATTTGTCGAACTTCCAGTCAATCCACTCGTAGCCGGAACCCGAGAACAAAAAGTATACGTCGTGAACGCCCGTAATCTTCTCCGATAACGAAATGCCGCCTCTGTATCTTGAAGCGCCGTCACCGTCCGAAACCGGAAGCGTTACTGCATCCTTACCGTCCGTAAGACTGTCAAGACGCACCGTAACCGAGCCTTTTGTGCCCTTTTCCACGGAAAATGTGCCGCCGAACAAAGCTGCGCCGTCCGGGCCGAAGTCTACGCCGGATACCAAAATCCAGTCGCCGTCGTCGATGCCCGAAACCTTCATCGTGCCGGAGCCGCAGGCTTTCGTCTGCTCATCGGCGGGAACCGTTTCGATTCCGCCCATCGTGGACATCGTAGCCGCAGAAACCCTCTCGTAAGGATTGAAGCATTTCAGCTGCTTAACGCCCGTTCTCGTTCCGGTTCCCATCTCGATGGAACCGTCCTTATTAACCGTCAGTTCGTCAATATGCGTGCAGCGGTAGCCGCCGCCCGTCTTAAGAGGTGCATCGAGAATCTGCGAATGGTAGGTAATATAGTACCGTCCGTTGAATTCGAAGATGCAGTGATGGTTGTTTCCGCCCGGTCCGAAATAGAAGCCGGGATTCTTCAGGATGGCCTTCTGATACGTAAACGGTCCGAAAGGACTGTCCGAGGTCATGTAGCAGATCTGACCGTTCTCAAGGTTGTACTTTGATGCGTTCGGATGCCCGTCCACGTTAAAGTTACTGCAGTAGCTGTAGTAATATGTGTCACCGATACGGTTAATGCCGGAATCCTCGAACAAAAACGGAGGATCAATTGCAATCGGGTCTGTTGCAAGAGAAATCATGTCATCCCCGAGCTTTGCCATGCGGGCTGTGTGGGGATGTTCAATCTGCTCTTCGGTCGGAGGCCATCCGGGTACACCGCCGCCCACGTAGATGTATGCGCTGCCGTCCTTGTCCACCCATACGGCCGGGTCGAACAGCCATGTCACATTTGCGCAGTTCGGCGTGTCGCGGTTGATGAGTGCCTTACCGATCGGATCGGTGAAGGGACCGGTCGGGCTGTCCGAAGAAAGCACGCCGATGCCGTTTCCGCTGTTGGCAAAGTACAGGAAGAATTTCATCTTTCCGTTTACTTCCTTGCAGGCTGCTGCCGGAGCCCACGAGTTTCCGCCCCATTTGGCTGCTCCTTCGTCACCTGCGGCGAAAATGGAACCGTGGTCGGTCCAGTTCACCAGATCATCGGACGAAATAACGTTAATCTTGTTGATTTTCTGGTAACTGTTCGGCTTCGGCGAACCGTCCGGGTTCGTCTC